>CAJBHN010000776.1 GCA_903952805.1 uncultured Myxococcales bacterium
GGCCACCCCAATGGCGTCAATGCGCCCGCCGCCAAGGGGTTTCCTGGCGACAGCCACGACGTCGTCGGCCTCGTTCAAGATGGGAGCCCCCCGCGGCACCGGCAGCAGCAATCCCCCGGGCTCCTCGCCGCCCACGACGGCCTCCACGCCCTTGCTGCCGCGGGACAGCCCCACCAGCCACCGGCTGAAGACCCCATCTCCCGACACCCCAAGGGCAGTCAACGGCGAACTCGGCACGATCTGCATGGCCACCAGGGCCAGGCCGTCGACGTCGACGGCGACCACGAGGGCGGCAACGCCGATGCCGTCGTCACCCGTCACGGTGACGACGTCGTTTTCGACGGCGCCCGGAATGACCGTGCAGACCATCCCCGACGACGACACAAAAAAACCCTGCGACGCGGCGTTGGGGGCACGCTCGACGGTGACAATGGCCTCGGCATAGCGGCGAGCGACGTCTTTGGCGGCAGGAATGGCCGCAGCCGACGGCGCCCCCATCGCCAGCAGCAGCGACGTCAGCAGCACGGCACGGCCATTCGATCCGGTCACAGCGACGCCCTGTCGTCGACCACGGATGCGACGAGTACGCCGACCACAGCGCCAATACCGACAAAACGGACCATAGTCCGGGTTGAGAGGGGCATGCTCTCAGGCTAGCACCAGCGCGATGGGCTGCGATGGGGTGCCCCACGCGCCTCGGCGCATGCCCGTGCGTTGGATCCCACCCGGTCGGGACTGTAGGGTCGCTCGCATGCGGATTGATTGCGAACAGTGCAGCGCAGCCTTCACCATTGACGACGCCATGATTTCGGATCGGGGCGTTCGAGCCCAGTGTCCCAAATGTGGTCACCAGCGGGTCGTCAAAAAGGTCGCGGCCGCCAATCCGTTTGGCGCCCTGCCCGCCGCCGGTGCCAATCCATTTGGCGCCCCGCCCGCCGCCGCCGCCGCCAATCCATTTGGCGCCCCGCCCGCCGCCGCCCCCAATCCATTTGGCGCCCCGCCCGCCGCGCCGTCGGCCACTGCCAATCCATTTGGCGCCGCCGCCGCCCCCAATCCATTTGGCGCCCCGCCGGCCGCTCCGTCGGCCACTGCCAATCCATTTGGCGCCGCCGCCGCTCCATTTGGCGCCGCCGCCGCCCCCAATCCATTTGGCGCCCCGCCCGCCGCTCCGTCGGCCACCGCCAATCCATTTGGCGCCGCCGCCGCCCCCAATCCATTTGGCGCCCCGTCGGCCGCTCCGTCGGCCACAGCCAATCCATTTGGCGCCGTCGATTCCAATCTTTTTGGCCCATCTGGCGCTCCGCCCTCTGCCCAGGGCAAGGCCGCCAATGCCTTCGGCCAGTCGAATTCATCGCTTGCCGGGACCGACCCGTTCGCAGCCCTGAGCACGAGCGTCCTGTCGGCGGCCAAGGAAAAATTTGAGGCTTCCGATCGCTTCAGGCAGCCGTCTGCATCGCGGTCGATTGATCCATTCGCGGGGCTCGGTTCCGGCACCGCCGGGGGCCCTTCCACCGCTGCCCCTGCCCGACAAGCGTGGACGCTGCAGGCCAACCTGGGCGATGAAACCCTCGACCTCAGCGAGCTGCGCGAACGCATCAAGACCGGCGCGGTTGGCCCAGACGACCTCTGCGGCCCCGCTGGCGAAGGGCTCAAGCCAGCCCGGGCCCATGGCGCTCTCGTGGGTGCTTTTGGCCTGCCAAAGGCCGCCGACAAGCCCCGCGTCGTGGGCGCGCGGGCCACAGGCTTCACCTTTTCGGTCCCAAGGCCTGTGTTTGCCGCCGTCGGCGCCCTCGCCTTGATCGTCGGCGGGGTCGTCGTGGTCGCCACGGTGAAGCCCGAGCTGTTTGAAAAGCAGAGCGAAGCGGGCATCAACCCCCTGCGAAGCGCACGTCCACTGTGGCAGCGGCAGTTCCCCGACGTGGAAGGCACCGCCCAGGAGCACTTCGTCGACGGCCGCCAGCAGATGCAGCTCGACACCGCCGCCGGCTACCGCAAGGCCGATGACGAGCTGCGCCAGAGCTTGTTGCTCGACGTCGGCAACACCGCCGCCGTGGCTGCCTGGGCCGAAAACTTCACCAACTTGCCCACGGCTCGCGCCGACGTCGCCAGCAGCACCCTTGCTCGCCAGGCGATCGAATACGCGCTGAAAAAAGAACCCGACAATGTCGAGTTGTTGCGAGCGCAGGCGGCCTTGCAGCTGTCGCTGGGGGAGGTCGACGAGGCCCAGCGCACCTTGACCCGCGCGAAGTCTGCGTCGCCTGGCGACATGGAGACCTTGGTGCTGCTGGCTCGCAGCCACCTGGAGCGCAGCCCCGGTGAAGCGCTGGCCATCATTCAGCGCGACGTCCGCGCCAAGATTCCGGACCTCAAGGTGGCCTACACCATCGAAGGCGCCGCCCAACGTCGCCTGGGGGCCTTCAGGGAAGCGCGTGAACTGCTGCAAGCCCGCCTGGTCACCGACGCCGCCAACGTCGGCGCCCTCAAGGAAGTCGCCAAACTCGAGCTCGACCTCGGTCATGCCGACGCCGCCTTGAAGGCCCTCAACACGCTGCTCGACGCCGAGGACAAAGACGTCGAGGCACACCTGCTGCGGGCCAAAATCACGTACCAGATCAAAGGCGGCACCGATGGCCTCACCGCCGCCGATGCGCAACTCGCCGAGATCCTGGCCAAACATGAAGGCGCCGCCGGGGAGCAGCTGCTGTTGTCGGTGCTGACCCACGCGACGATCGTCAAGACGCGCCTGGGCCAGGTCGACGAGGCCATCAAGCTGGGTCAGCGGGCCATCACCGCCGACGCCACATTCCCCTCGGCCCTCTATGCCCTCGGCCGCGCCTACGTCGCCAAAGGCGACCTCGACAACGCCAAGCGCACTCTCGAGCAGGCCGTGCGTGCCACCGAGCAGCGCGAGCAGTTCTATGAGCCCCTGGTTCGTGCCGAATTGGCCGCCGTCCAAGCCCGCGCCGGCGACGAGCAAAACGCGGTCCGCAACAACGAGAAGGTCGCGGAATACGATCCGCGCAATCTGCGCGCCTTCTTCAGCCTGGCGGCGACGTTCATGAAGAATGGCAAGGCCGCCCAGGCCA
>CAJBHN010000777.1 GCA_903952805.1 uncultured Myxococcales bacterium
GCACGTCCGCGCCCTGTCAGCGACGACGTTGCTGCCGGCCCGGCCACGCGTGTGTGTGAGTGTCAGCCATCCAAGCACGGTCGTCGACGCCATCGCCGCAGACCTCGGCGCCGACACGCTGGGCATCGGCTCGGTCGGGCTGAAGATTGGCGCCATCGTCGACGGCCGCGCCGACGCCTATTTGACCGGGTCGCGGCACATCAAGGTCTGGGACACGGCAGCACCGTGGGCGGTGTGCGTGGCAGCAGGTGGGGTGATGACGAGCTTGTCGGGCCGGCCCTTGCGCTACGACGGGCCCATCGTCCACGACGACGGCGTGGCGGCCCTTGCGCCAGCGGCCCTGTCGTGGCGGCCCCGCCTGGACGAAGCCCTGCTGCGCTTTCAGACACGAGCAAGCGGCTCGACGTCGTCGACGTGAGCGTCAGCCCTGTCGCCACACGCCCTGGCTCTTGGCGTGGGCCATCAGGTCTTTGAAGGTGCCATCGGTGTCGGCGCGAAGTCCCTTGGCGGCATTGGCGAAGCGACCAACGTAGAGTTGCTCCAGCTCGGCCTGCCCGGTGATGGCGCCGACATCGGGCCTGTTGCCGTGAAAGGCGACGCCGCGACATTCGTCGGCGAAGACCTCGGCCTCGTCGACCACGATGGCAGGCAGGGCCGGTGCCGGGCGGGGCGCGTCGGCGCGCATCAGGTCTTCGTCGAGCAGGCCCAGCAGCGTGCTGGCGTTTCGATCGCGAGTGCCGATGGGCGGCAAGCCATGCAGCGCGGCAATGGTGGCGTAGACGCTGGTGTGGTCGAACTGGACATCGCTGACCTCGTTCTTCACAAATGGTCCCACGACGTAGCCGGGCACGCGGAAGCCGAGCTGGTCGAAGCCTTCGGCCGCGTAGTCGTCGTCGATGATCGGCGGCGCCACGTGATCGTGGAAACCGCCGTGCTCGTCGTAGGTGACCAGCATCATCGAGCGCTCCCACTGGGGCGACGTGCGCAGGGCCTCGTAGATGGATTGCAGAAAAATCTGCCCTGCGAGCGGATGCGCGGGCGGGTGGTCGTCGTTTCTGCCGTAGACGGGGTCGATGATTTCGACGGGACGAAGGGTGCCGGCGGCGGCGCGGGCGAAGAAGCCGTCGTAGCGGTTCATCTCGGGGAACTCGATGCTCATGCCGTCGAGGACGATGGCGAAGGGAATGTTGCCGTAGGTGTTGCCCCACGGAATCTTCGCCTGGTCGAGGCGGGTGTAGATGCTGTCGACGGGGCGCCCAATGAAACTGTTGTTCTGAATGCCGTGCGACGTCGTGGCGAGGAGATGGTACCGGTTGGGCCAGGTCGGGCCCATGGCGCTGGCATACCAGCGTTGGCACAGAGCGAACTGCTCGGCGAGGGCGAACGACGTCGGCTGCAACGCTCGCGGCAGATAGTCCAGGCAACGGTGGGGAGCACCCGCGCCCGCCGCACGCTCGTATTCGACGACAAAGCCGTCGCAGGCGCCGCCGTTGAATTGGCGATGGGAGGCCGCCCACCCGTGGGGTGGATCAGCGACACAGCCGACGTCGGCGGCCGAGGGCACCAGGAGTTCACCAGCCGCCGTGCGATTGCCCATGCCATCGCGGAGGCCGTCGATGTCGGCGCGCCCCTCTGCGAGGCTGAAGGCACCAAAGGCATGGTCGAACGAGCGGTTCTCCATCATGACCACCACCAGGGTCTGCACGCGCGAACGCGCCAACGTCAGCAGGTCCGGGGGCACGCTCGGCGCAGGGAGGCACCCCGCAGAGGCGGGCCCAAACGGCCCGAGGCCGGCAACAGCGGCGGTGGCAGACATCCCCTGCAAGGCACGGCGGCGAGTGATGCGCATGCGGCCAACCGTAGCAGTCCCCCGCCGTTCGAGAAGGGTCAGCGTCGACGCAATGCGTTGCGATGAGCCCTCAGTGGGCCCGCGACCGCAGCCGGTCCGCAATCCGCAAACTGTTGGCGACGATGGTCAAGGTGGCGGGCACCGTCAGGCTCGATGGCAGTGAACCGCCGTCGCTGACGTAGATGTTGTCAACGCCATGGATGTTGCCATCGGGGGTGGTGACGCTGGTGGTCGGGTCGGTGCCGAAGCGGCAGGTGCCCCCCTGCAACACTGTCGTCGACGACAAGGTCTTCAACACCTTGATGTCGTCGGCGCCCATCGCACTCAGCACGGCCTTGCCGTCGCGCTGCATCTGTTCGGCCACCCGTCGATCGCGAGGGTGGTGCCATTGGGTGATGCGCGCCACCGGCAGACCAAACTGATCACGGCCCTCGGGATCGAGGTCGACGAAACTCCCCGGATGGGGCGTTTGCTCACCAAAGCCCTCCAGGATGACCTGCCGACCTTCGCGAAACTGCCGCCGCAGCGCCACCTTCAAGTCCCTGCCCCACAAC
>CAJBHN010000778.1 GCA_903952805.1 uncultured Myxococcales bacterium
ATCGTCGACCGCCTGCGTCGCTTGGGTCGCGGACGCCCCACCGTCGATCTCCAACGGCCGCACGTGCGCTTTGTGCTGTCGTGGATGCGCGAGCATCTCGAACTCAGCGTCGACACCTCGGGAGAGCCGTTGCATCGCCGCGGCTATCGCGACGGCGTCGAGGGTCGGGCCCCGATGAAGGAGACGCTGGCGGCGGCGCTGCTGGCGACGGCCAACGCCCCCGTCGACCGACCCTTCCTCGATCCGTGTTGCGGGACGGGCACGCTCGTCATTGAACAGGCTTGGCGTGCCCTCAAGCGAGCGCCTGGTCGCGACAGGCATTTTGGCTTCGAGCGCTGGAGCAGCCGTGCTCCCGAACTCGACCGTGCCGTGGCCTTGGCTCGGACCGAGGCTCGAGACACCGAGCTGAAGGTCCTCCCCGCGCCCATTCATGCGTCAGACTGGCACAGGGAGGCCATCGACCACGTCACCACCTGCGTCGCTGCCGCCGGCCTCACCGATCATGTCCAGGTTGAGCGCATCGACGCCCGCTCGGCGCCCATGCCCGGCGAGAGGCCCGTCGTGTTTTCGAACCTGCCCTTCGGCGAACGCCTTGGCGAAAATCGGCTGCAACTCGAGGGGTTCTATCGGACCTTCGGCGAACGCATGCGCGAGATCGACGGTGGCCGCGTGGTGTTGTTTTCGGCGCTGCCGGAGGCCCGCTGGCTGCTCAACCTCGACGAGATTGCTGTGGGTAAGCCCCGGTTCTGGAAGTTCAACGCCGGCGACCTCGACGCCTGGCTCATGCGCTGGGATCTCCCCTACAGCGGCTATCAGCCCAGCGAACGCACCCCCAAGGCACCGCGGACGAAGACGACGGCGTCGGCCGGCGGCGGTTCTGCCAACGCTGGCTGAGTTTCGCAGGGTTCTGCGGCTCTCAGGGAACGATGGACCCGCGGGTGTGTCGGAGCGCCAACGCAGCACCCATCAGGAGCAGGGCTGGCAGTGCCAACGCCGACGACAAGGGCAGGGGCCGCCGCATCGGAGGGCTGCCGTCGAGGACGCTTTTGTCGAGGCTTTCGAGAATCGACTGGAACGACGTCTCGAGTGAGCGTTTGTCGCCGGCCTGAAAGAAGGCACCGCCGGTCTCCCGGGCGATGTTCTTGAGCAGCGTTGGGTTCACCGGAACGTCGACGGTGACGTAGCGGGGGGCGCCGAAGACATCGACACCGTCGGGAAAAGGGACGCGGCCGCCCTTGCCGACGAGGATGGTGTACACTTTGACGCCCGTTTCTTTCGCGAAGCCCAGGGCGGTCTCGGGGGCCAGGGTGCCGCTGTTGTTGTCGCCGTCGGTCAGCAAGATCACCGTTTTGGTCTTGGCCTTCGAGGACTCCAACCGTGACAAGGCGAGCGCCAGGCCGTCGCCGATGGCGGTGCCGTCTTTGATGACCCCGGTGCGCACGCCATCCAGGACAGTCTGCAACAGGGACCGGTCGTGGGTCAGGGGCGCTTGGGTGAAGGCTTCGCCGGCGAAAATGACGAGGCCAACACGGTCCCGGGGTCGCGACAAGACCTGGGTGCTGATGACCTCCTTGGCGACGAAGAGGCGGTCTTTGGGGCGGAAGTCCGCCGCTCGCATCGAGCCCGAGATGTCGAGGCTGATGACGATGTCGATGCCCTCGGTACTGGCGGGATCAGGCTCGCCGCGCACGAAGGGACCGCTCAGGGCCACAGCGACCAATGCCGCTGCCGCCGTCATCAACACCAGCGACAGCAGCCGAAACACCGGTCCGGCGCCCCGGGGCAGCGCGGAGGCATCGTCGCTGCGGGCGAAGCGCAGCGTCGGGCGGGCGCGGTCGCGCACGACGGCCAGGACGCCCACGCCGAGGACCACGGGCACCAGGAACAGGGCCAGGGGACGCTCGAACTCGATGGCGGACAATCCCTGTTCGGCGACGGCCACGATGGGGTCCAGCAGGCCCGCGAGGCCTCCTTGCAGCGTTGGTGCGCTCATGGTGCACCCCGGGTGGACGGCGCCGACGTTGTTGTCGATGTCGTCGTCGATGTCGTGGTCGATGTCGTGGTCGTCGGTACCGACGCGGTGGCAAGGATCAGCGCCCGCACCCGGCCCGCCATCGCGTGGGCGTGTTCGGCGGCCAGACTGGCGCGGGCGAATTTGACGAGGTCGGCGTCCTGGCCAACGCGTTCGATGAGGCCGATGTCCAAACCGACGGCCGCCATGGACAGCAAGTCCGTGACGATTTCCTTGGTGGTGCGGGTGCCGGCGGCCAGGGCGAAGCGGCCGGCAAGATAATCGCGCAGCACTTCGTCCATCACTTTTTCAACAAACACGGTGACCTCGCCACTGGCCAGCATGGGCATCAAGGCGTCGAGTCGCTCGACGGCCACCTCGTGGGCGGGGCGTGGCGGTGGCGGCGGCGGCCCCTTTTGCACCGGGGCCTCGACCTGGCGGGCGGCGATGCCGGCGCGCATGGCGGCGATGACGATGGCGACGATGATGAGCAGGGCCAGCAGTGCCCACGGGCGAGGATCATCGACGCGGTAGAGGATGGTGCCAGCGGCAGCCTCTACGACGAGGGCGCCGTCGGGACTGCCTCCGTCGGTGGGGTCGGGCAGGGGTTCGGTGGTGATGCGTACCGGCAGTGCTGGCACTTCGAGGACTTCGCTGTCGTTGTCGCCGTCGCCGTCGTCGTTGTTCGAGGTCACGCCGGCCGGGCCTGGCGCACCGGTCGTTGTAGCAGCAGGCCCCACCGTCAGGCTGAAGGGCGGCGTCTTTTGGTCTTTGACGTCGAGAGCGAGGAAGGAAAAGGCCAGCACCTCTCGCACGCGACCGTCGGGCAGTTCTCGGGCCTCACGGCGGGGCGGGCGTCGGGTGCGAGGCAGCGACTCGCTGGCGCCG
>CAJBHN010000779.1 GCA_903952805.1 uncultured Myxococcales bacterium
CCTTCTTGGCTGGCTTCTTCGCAGCCTTCTTCGACGGCGACTTCTTCGCGGCCTTCTTGGCTGGCTTCTTCGCAGCCTTCTTCGACGGCGACTTCTTCGCGGCCTTGGTGGCGGGCGTGTTCGCGGCCTTTTTGGCGGGCTTTTTCGCGGCAGTCTGGGTCTTCTTGCTGGCCATGGCGTGCTCCTCGGGGGACGGCGGAGGGTGCCGCGTCGTCACCTCGGGGGTCAAGCCCGGTGTTGTGCTGGCCGACGCCTGACGCGTCATCGTCTGGTCCCACCGCCAGGCGTCGGATGAAAGCGTGCGGGCGCTCCGCGTTTCGCGTAGCGTGCGCCATGGCCGTTCGGAGTGTAGGCGTCGTCGTCATGGGGATGGTGCTTTTGAGCCTGGTGGGTGGCACCATCGGCCCTCTGACAGGCTGTGCCAGCGACCCTCCCCCCAGGCCGGCGCCGCCGCCGCCGCCGCCACCGCCGCCGCCGCCCCCCGACCATCCAGCGACCTGGGCCGACGTCCCCGAATTCTACGGGACGTTTTGTCCCCCGCCCGCCTTCACGCTGGACGTGCCCCACATCAAGACGGTGGGCGGTATCACCTGGACGGTCACTGGCAGCAGCGCCCGACGCGAGGGGCAATGGACTGGCCCGGTCATCATCGGCGTGCTGGGGGCCATCAAGGACGCCACCGACGACACCCGCACCAACCTGCTGAAGGCCAGGGCCGCCTTCGACAAGGCCCGCGTCAACGTGGTGCTCTTGAACGGCGACGTCGCCGAGACGGCGGAGATCACCGACGTCGCCGCCCTGGTCGCCGACGTCTTTGGCGACGGCGACCGGCCGGTGCTGCTGCATTCGGGCAACAGCGAGTGGACCAGCGGCTTCACCAGCGCTTTTTGGGAGGCGGAGCAACAGCACCCGGCACTGTTCAACATGAACCTGATCAGAGACATCGACCTCGGCGGCGTTCACCTCGTCAGCCTGCCGGGCTGGAGCGTCAAGCAGTTCGTCAAACAAGGGGGCTGTCATTATGAGCGCAAACACGTCGACGACGTCCGCGCCATGGCCACCGCCCTCAAGGACCGGGGCGACGTGGTGATCCTCAGCGCCCACGGCCCACCGCGGGGACCCGATCAAAAAAGCCTCGACCGCACCTGGGACTTCGGCAACGTCGGCGACGAAGACCTCGCCCGCTTGCTGCAAGACGGGGTGGTTGATTTCGGCATCTTTGGTCACATCCTGGAGGCCGGCGGCCGTGCCACCGACGACGCCACCAGCCACAAACCGTTGAAAATGCCCATGAAAAAGCCGACCCCCCGGCTCTTCGTCAACGTCGGCTCGGCCTCCAGCATCGGCCTGAAGATGCTCGACAAAAAGACCGCGCGCGGCCTGGCCGCCATCGTCACCATCGAGCCGGTGGGTACAACTGGAGCATCGGGCAAGGTGGCGTTCATCAAGCTTCGTTGACTTGGGCCGACCTCACCCCTGGCCCCTCTCCCTGAAGGGCGAGGGGAACCGAACCGACCGACGGGAGGGCTCATGAAGCTGTCTGAGACGTCGTACGACAACCACCTCACGGGCTGCTGTGCCCCCGTCGACCCCGGCTTGTGGGATGGCCGGGTGCTGGTCTGGCACGACAAGCCCTTTTTGAAGGACCACCTGCGGGCGATCCTGCACGTCCCCCTCAATATGGGCAGGGTCATGGGCCGCGACCAGGCGGCGATTGAGGCGGCGGAGGCCTGGCCCGACGAACCCATCTGGCTCAGCGACGAAGTCTCGCCGTGGGGGGCCGATATGTACCTCGCCGTCGACGGTGATGTCCCCGGCGCCACCATTGAACATCTGTCGGGGACCTTCATCAC
>CAJBHN010000780.1 GCA_903952805.1 uncultured Myxococcales bacterium
CGGCGGCGGCGATGCCGAAGGCAGGGCGGGTGGCGGTGGCGTCGGCACCCGCTGAGCCTCGGGGCTTGTGCGTCAGGCGCATCGAGGCCGTCGGGGGAGCCAGAGCGTCGTCGTCGTCGCCGCTATCGTCGCTATCGTCGTCGCCGTCAGGAGCGACTTCCTGGTCGTCGAATTCGTCAAGCAGGGCGGAACGTGCTGCCGCGTCGGCGGCACCGCTCGCGGCCTCGTCGACGCCATGGCGCACCGTCGCTTTGCCACTGGATGCCACTTCCAAGGTGCCCTGGTCGTCGTCGGCGCCGTCGTGATCGTCGATGATCCGCGGGTCAGGGCCGGGCGATCGCATCGGTGGTGGAACGCCTGCCATGGTGGGCTCAGCTTCATCCGAGCTGAGCGGAGCGCCGTCGTCCGAGTCGTCCAGGTCGAGCTCATCGTCGCCGAGCGCGGCTTGGAGTTCGTCGAGTTCGTCCTGCGAGAGGCTGTGCTCGTCAGCCACCGATGCCAGACGCGCCATGGTGGACACGAGTTGCAGGGCCTCGGCGGGAGTGGCTTCGTCAGGGGCCATCAACGACCGCCGCTGGGTGCTGGTGATGGCTCGCCCGCCGACCTCGTCGACCACCAGGTCACCGTTGCTGTCGATCAGCACACCGACGGAGACTCCATCGATCTGCATCGTGCCGCGGGCATGGGGATCGGGGGCAACGATACGCGCCTTGAAGCCCAATCGGCGCAACGTGGTCAGGGCCGCCCGGGTCTGCTGTTTGAGGTCGTCGATGGCGAGGGCGATCGACTGACACAGGGCGTCTTCGTCCTGAACGTCAGGCAGCCAGAGTGTGCCGCACGCTGCCAGTTCGGCCGGACTCTTGAACGAGATGGAGTCGGCCTGGATCGAGAAGGCGCCAACACCCTCCAAATCGCCGCCGAAGATGGAGGCCAGCTGCAGCGCCGACAAGTCAATGGACCAGGCACCGTCCCTTTGTCGGGAGGCACCGAGAGATTGCAGGACGTCGACCAGCCGGGGCATCACCGCGACTGTAGCGTCATGACGCATCGGCCGCGAAAAAACGCCCAAATCAGAACATCAGCCAGCGGCGTCGTCGAAGACCGCGCGCAAAGCCGGGGGCGCCTGAGCCAGATCAAACGCCAGTTCATCATCGACAGCGGCGAGCAGGACCAGTGCCGCTGCCAGGCGGCCGGCCGGCACCTGGGTGTCACACATCGCGACCAGCGCGTCGCAAAGGGCTTGGCTCGCAATCGTCATGGGCGAAAACCTAGCGGCGGAACTCGATGCGTCAACGTGCTTGACAACCGCGCCGTCAAATGGATTAACTGCGCTCAGCAATCCGACATAGCTCAGTTGGTAGAGCATGTGACTGTTAATCACAGGGTCCTTGGTTCGAGCCCAAGTGTCGGAGCCAGTCTGGACGGCCCGGTGAACCTCTTGGTTCACCGGGCCGTCAGCGTTTGACGCGCCGAATTTCTGCAGCCGCTGCGAGCAGTTGGATCTCGGCGAAGCCTTCGT
This sequence comes from uncultured Myxococcales bacterium, assembly GCA_903952805.1. Taxonomy (GTDB): domain Bacteria; phylum Myxococcota; class UBA727; order UBA727; family VGSZ01; genus VGSZ01. Next base: position 1,520 of record CAJBHN010000780.1, read on the forward strand.
AGGGGTGGTCGGGTTCTTGTGCCACTCGATCACGTCGCCCACCGCGCCCCTGGCTACGTGCCTGCGCGACGTCGTCTACGATGCGCACATCGGACGCGCACGCGCCCCCACGAGGAGACCCCATGACCACCCCCGACCTCGCCCTGCGCCTCGTGCGCGAGATCCCCATCACCCCCGAGCAGTGCTTCGAAGGCTGGACCGTGCCCGAGCGACTGATGCCGTGGTTCTGCCCACGGCCGTGGCGCGTCGTGGATTGTGTCATCGACCTTCGCCCGGGCGGCGCGTTCGGCACCACCATGCAATCCCCGGACGGGGTGACGATGCCCAACGCCCCCGGCTGCTACCTCGCGGTCGAGGCGCCGCGCCGCTTGATCTGGACGAACCTCCTCGGGCCGGACTTCAAGCCGAACGCCATCGGGCACCCCGGCTTCGGTTTCGTCTGCGAGCTCCGCTTCGATCGCCTGCCGTTTGGTGGCACCCGGTACCAAGCCGCCGTCCACCACGTCGACGCCGCGGGCCGCGACGCCCACGCAGCGATGGGGTTCGAGGCGGGTTGGGGCGCGGCGCTCGACCAGCTCGTGGAGCTGATGCAGAGGGGCTAGCCACGGTCGCGAATGCCTCGACGAAGTCGAGGAAGGCACGCGTGCGCGACGGCAGGTGGCGACCGACGCCATCGCGCTGCGCGCCGGTGCGGCACACTTCGACATCATCATTGTCGAGGGCATGGCGCCCTAGCATCCCGTCGACCCGCACCGGGTCCATAGTCAGTCGTCGTCGTCGTCGTTGCCGCGCCGCCGGCGCTCCCCGCGTCCCCGCTCGCCACCCTCGTCGTCAGCGCTGCGATGGCAGGACACGCAGTCGGTGGTGTCGCGGATGCCTTCTTCGGCGTGCGCCGAGCGAATGTTGGCGGGCGTGTGTTCGTGGCAGCCAAAGCAGCTGGTGGAGCGCTTGAAATCCGTCTGGCCGTCGACGGTGCTTGCGTGACAGGTGGCGCACGCCACGTTGTGGTCGCGGTCGAGGACGAA
>CAJBHN010000781.1 GCA_903952805.1 uncultured Myxococcales bacterium
AGCCGCCTCAAGCCACACCATCATCCGGTCCGCAGCCCCCTCGGGCCGCGCCGTCATCGGGACCGCAGCCACCCCCAAGGACCCCGATGACAACGCCCCATCTGTTCACTCCACATCGCCTGAGCGTGGTGCTCATGTTGGCCGTCGTCGGCGTCTGTGCTCCGTCCGCGCGCGCCGCCCTCGGCGGCGAAAACGGCGTCGTCATCCCCTATGCCGGCAAGCTCGAGCTCGACGGCGCCCTCGTCACGGGCACTGTCGACTTCCAGTTCGGCGTGGCGCCCGATGCATCGACGGCGGCGCCGACCACGCCGGTCAACTGCGTCTTCCCGCTCCCCGACGTCCCGGTCACCAACGGCGAATTCGCGGTCTCGATCGTCATTCCCGCCGCCCGGGAATCGTGCGTGAAGGGCAAAGACGTCCACCTGGAGGTGCGGGTGGCCCGCGCAGACGAGACCCTTGTCTTCCTCGGCAAGCAGCGGGTGACGCCGGTCGTGGCGGCGGCGACGAGCGGCGACGGTGATTTCGCGGTGACCGGGGCGCTGACGGCCAATACCGCGGTGGTGACAGGGGCGCTGAGCGCGGGCGCAACGACGGTGGCCGCGCTGACGGCGACATCGGCGGCCATCAACGGCAACGTGACGGTGGGCAGCGGCAACGTGCAGGTGAACAACGGCACGGTGAAGGTGCTGAGTTCAGACAACAATGGCTCCACGAACATTGCCGAATTCAAGTCTTTGAATCAGGCTTCTGGCGTTGGCATTGGCTTCAACACCATCCGGGCGATCGGGTCGAATCTCAACGAGAGCCTGAGGCTCGAAGGCAAGGGGACGGGCACCGTCGTCGTCGCCGACGAGCTCATGATAATCGGCGATACGTTAACGTTCGGCAAAGTCACTGCGCAGTCCCTGAGCGTTGGCGTTGTTTCCAAGTCGTGCGCCGCTTTGTCGTGCACCTGTGCTGCCGGGACGGCTCTCGTGACCGGTGGCGTCAGCTGCAACGCCGGCAATGCCCACGTGAACGAGAGCATTCCGATCAGCACCACGACGTGGCGGGGGCTCTGCGAGGACGCCTCCGGAAACAACTTTGGTGCCGACGGCACGACGATCGTCATCCTCTGCGCGCCGATCGACTGAGGCCCTGCGCGTGCTCGACGGTCGCTCGCCATCTCGACACAAGACGACCAGGCCCCGCGCCGCGGTGTGCGAGGCAACGTTCCCGGCTGGCAAGCCATCGGCTACGGGAGTTCAATGACCGTCAACTCGATGGTGTCGTTGTCATCGGTACGCGTGTCGACATTGTCGATGCTGACGCTGATCACGTGACGGCCCGCCGACAGGGTGGCGACAAACACGGCCGTCGGGAACGGGATGTGCACACGCGCGGAGTTGGCGAACATGGTCATGTTGCGGAGCTTCGTCACGGGGCCGCCTGGCGCGTCCAGCTCTTTGTCGTCGATCCTGACAGACATTTCCCGGACCGACGTCAACGTAAAGCTCGTCAGGGAACAGACGATCAGGTGCCGTCCGCCGCGGGAGACGAAATCTCCAGCCGCAATCGCGCCGCTCGTTACACTCGGCGTGGCCTGCTGGGCAATGACAGTGGTCGACGAGGCACCTGTGATGGTCTGCCGGCCGTTGATCTGGAGGTCGTCGTTGACCCTGACGACACCCGTCCCCTTGCCTTCAAGATTCAGGTTCTCGTTGACATTCGAACCGGTCGCCCGGACGGTGTTGAAGCCGATGCCAACGCCAGAAGCCTGATTAAAAGACTTGAACTCGGCAATGTTCGTAGCGCTGGTGTTGTCTGAACTCAGCACCTTCACCGTGCCGTTGTTCACCTGCACGTTGCCGCTGTTTACGTTCACGTTGCCGTTGATGGCCGCCGATGTCGCCGTCAGCGCGGCCACCGTCGTTGCGCCCGCGCTCAGCGCCCCGGTCACCGCGAAATCACCGATGCCGCTCGTCGCCGCCGCCACGACCGGCGTCACCCGCTGCGTGCCCAGGGGGATAAAGTCCAAGATGCCCGCCCGGCGCACCGCGATCTTCAGGTGGACGTCCTTGCCCCTGACGCAGAGTTCCTGGGCGGCGGGGATGACGATGGAGAGCGCGAATTCGCCGTTGGTGACCGGGACGTTGCGGAGCAGAAAGCGACATTGGACGGGCGCCGCCAGGGCCGCGTCAGGGGCCACGCCGAAGTCAAAGTCGACCAGGCCGGTGACGAGGGCGCCGTCGAGCTCGAGCTTGCCGGCATAGGGGATGACGACGCCAGTGGGCCCGCCGAGGGCGGCGTGGGCCGATGCCCCCCACAGAC
>CAJBHN010000782.1 GCA_903952805.1 uncultured Myxococcales bacterium
CTAGCCAGGTTGATGAATGTCGGAGCGTCTTGGATTTCATCCTGCACAAACCGCTGAATTTGTCTGATTTTGTCGGTTTTACCGCCCTTGAGGTTTTTGGTGAGTCGCTTGATTTCGGCTGCGGAGCTCTCGTCTTCAACCTGACCGCGGGTCAGTTCTCGATACCAGCTGGCGACGTCGTCAATGGAACGAAAGGCGTCAGATCCTGAACGAAGCACTGCGTGCACCTGCGTCGACAATGCTTCGGGTGATGCGCCCTCACCCTCGGGAAACACCGCCGGCGTACGCTCAAACACCCAAGCGAAGCGGGTACCGCTGGTGAGTGCTTCGGGCAGTGGAGTTGTCTCGGTCAGTAGCCGCAGCGACGTGGGGATGCGGGTGGGTTTGTCATTGGTGATGCGTCCATTTCGTGTGACCCGCAGGTCGAGATCGAGGTTGCGCTGGATATCGAACACAACTTCACCGCGAAGAAATGGCAGGTCGCCACCAACAAGAACCGGTGGCAGCCAACGCGGGTCGCGCACGCGCGAAAGGACAGTAAACTCAAAAATGTCACCCACCTCCACGTCGGGAATCATGGCCAACTTGAAGCCGGGTCCATCGTAGAGGCGGGCCGCGGCGGAGTCCTGCTTGAAGCGGTCGACGTCGACGATGGCGGCATCCTTCATCGCGATGATTTGACCATGCTGCTTGATGACCCGACCCTGGATCGAGAAAATGCGCGTCCGTTCGTCAAACGGCAGCAGCACCCGGGCCAAATCGCGGCCAGCCTCCGTCAGTACTTGAACCCGACGGGTATGAACCACCTCGGCGACAGGCTTGCCTGCTTCGGTGGCGGCAGCGATGGTGACTTCGGTTCGGTCCAGGAGAATGACGGCGCGAGCGTCGGGAAAGGCCCCGGCCTCCTGAACCTCGCTGAGTCCCATGCGATCCACATCTGGTCGAGGTCTTGAACACGCGATGGTACCAGCCATCACGCCGCCCACGGTGCACGCTGCCACCGTTGAAAAAATGACCAGCCTGATGACGTCTCGCAGCCGACTCGTGACCATGCCGGGACCATACCGCGCTCGCGGCCGCGTGTGCCGGTCGATGATTGGTGGCGTCAGCCGGTCTGTTTGGTGGGCGTTTGCTTTGTTGGCGAGCGACCGGATGGCTGCCGCGTCGTTCGCTTGTGAAAGTGATCGCTGGACGACACACTGATCCCGTGCCGGATCCCCACGTGTTCATCCCCGGCCTCGTGACCTGCCGTGTTGCCGCGCGGGACGGAACGCCGCTGTCTGTCCAGGTCATCGATGATCACGGTGGCGGCAAGCCGACGCTGCTGTTGGTCAATGGAATCGGCGGGACCGTGGTCACCTATGCCCATCTCATTCGACGGTGTCGGGCGTTCTTTCGAGTGGTGTGCTTCGACACGCGTGGACTGCACGGTTCGGGGAGACCTGTTGGGGGGCCAACGTCGCTGGAGGTACCGTTCCACGCTGAAGACGTCATCGCTGTCGCCGATGGTGTGGGGGCCGACCGGTTTCATGCTCTCGGCTGGTCGATGGGCGTGCAGGTGCTGATTGAAGCCGTGCGCCGCCTGTCTCTGTCAGGGGCCCAAGACCGCGTGCTGTCGCTGACGTTGCACAACGGCACGGCTGGTCGCGCTTTTGCTGAAGTTTTTGGCCAAAGGGCGTTGGCTCCGGTGGTTGACCCCGTGTTGGCGGGCCTCGCGCGCATCGATGGCCTTGTCGAGCGAGCTGTTGCGGCCTTGGTGATGAGTCCGATGCTGCGGCCGACGCTGGTCAGTGCCGGGCTCCTCCATGAGGCTGCCGATCGAGACATGTTTGCGGCTGCTGCTCGTGGGTTCGGCGAACTCGATGCGGCGACCTTCCTGCATATTTTGCGGGGCCTGGGTCGACACGACGCCTGGGATGCGGTGCCATCGATCATGGTGCCAGCCATCGTCGTCGCCGGGCGCCGGGACCTTTTGACGCCGCTGTCGACGATGACGCGTCTCGCTGCGGCCTTGCCGTCGGGACGCCTGACCGTCATCGATGCCGGCACGCACTACGCGGCGATCGAATTGCCGGATGAATTTCAGCGGGCGGTCATCGGCTTCTGGCGTGACGTCGGGGTCGACGGTATCGATGACATTGGGTGATGAGCGCGATGATCCCGAGATCTCTTTGCTCTTCGCCCACGGCGTGGGCGAAGAGCAAAGA
>CAJBHN010000783.1 GCA_903952805.1 uncultured Myxococcales bacterium
ATCGAGCCCAAGGATGACGGCACCATCTGGATGGTCCTCGCCCAGTGGCTGCCCATGGTGCTCATTGTCGTCCTGTTCCTCTTTTTCATTCGTCAGGTCCAATCCGGCGGTGGAAAAGCCATGAGCTTCGGCAAAAGTCGCGCTCGGCTGATGAATGAGAGTCAGAACAAAGTGACCTTTGCCGACGTGGCCGGCGCCGACGAGAGCAAGGTCGAACTTGAGGAGATTGTCCACTTCCTCAAAGACCCCAAGAAGTTCACGCGCCTGGGCGGGCGTATCCCCAAGGGCGTGCTGTTGATGGGCCCCCCTGGCACCGGCAAAACCTTGCTGGCCCGCGCCGTCGCTGGCGAAGCTGGTGTGCCTTTCTTCTCGATCGCCGGCTCTGATTTCGTCGAAATGTTCGTCGGCGTCGGCGCCAGCCGCGTGCGCGATCTCTTTGAACAGGGCAAGAAGAACGCTCCTTGCATCATCTTCATCGATGAGATCGATGCTGTCGGTCGGCACCGTGGCGCAGGTATGGGCGGTGGGCACGACGAGCGCGAACAAACCCTCAACCAGTTGCTCGTTGAGATGGACGGCTTTGAATCCTCCGAAGGCGTCATCATCATTGCCGCGACCAATCGCCCCGACGTCCTCGATCCGGCCATCCTGCGTCCAGGTCGCTTCGACCGTCGCATCGTGGTTCCGCGCCCGGACGTCTCAGGCCGAGAAGCCATCTTCCGCGTGCACACTCGCAAGGTGCCCCTGGCCGCCGACGTCGACATCGAAGTCTTGGCCCGTATGACCCCTGGCATGGCCGGCGCAGACATCGAGAACCTCGTCAACGAATCGGCGCTCATTGCCGCGCGACGCGACGGCAACAAGGTGATCATGGCCGACTTCGAGGCGGCTCGTGACAAGATAATCATGGGGAATGAGCGTCGGTCCATGGTCATGACCGCCAAAGAGGTGGAGGCGACTGCCTATCATGAGGCTGGTCACGCCTTGGTGGGTCTCTTGCTGGGTGAAGATGAGCAGGGCGGCAAGCATGGTGATTTTCTGCCGCTCCACAAAGTGACGATTATTCCACGTGGGGTCGCCTTGGGCGTGACCAGTTTCATGCCAGACGATCGCAAAAGCATGAACAAGCGCTTCGCCGAAAACAGAATAGCCATGGCCATGGGTGGACGCATTGCTGAAGAGTTGCTGTTTGGTGACATCAACTCGGGCGCGGCCTCTGACATCGACTCTGCAACGGACCTCGCCAAGGCGATGGTCACCGAGTGGGGTATGTCTGAAAAGCTTGGCCCGCTGAGTTTCGGTGCCAAGCAGGGAGAGGTCTTCCTGGGGCGTGATTTGGGCCAACAGGCGAACTATTCGGAGCAGACGGCGCAGACGATCGACGGCGAGGTCCACGCAATCGTCATGTCGCAATATCGACGGGCCCGCGGCCTGCTCGAAAAGAATCTCGACCGACTCACGGCCATCGCCAAGGCCCTCCTTGAATACGAGACCCTCGACGGCGCCGACCTCAAAGTCCTCATGCACGGCGGGACCATCTCCCGGACTCTTCCAAGCATTCGCATCAAGACCCGCGAGCAGATCGACGATGAGCGAGGTCGTCGGGACACGGCGAGCCCAGGGCTGATTCTTGGTGGACCGACCCCGGAGCCCGCTACCTGAGCATCAACGGCAATCGAACAGCAACGCTGATTGAGCCACAAGCCCCGGGCTTTCTGCCTGGGGCTTTTTTTCTTCTGGTGACTGGCGGCGGAACACAGGTCGAGACGGTCGAGACGATGGTTGGCAATGTCGCCGTCGGAAGTGGCACCCTGCGTCGTGATGCTGCGAATGCTTTTCATCGGCATGTCTGTCCTGGCCCTGGGCAGCCGGGAGGCCAATACGGCCGCTGCCGGCAACGAGAGTCCCGTGAGCATCCTCAGCGTGGAACGCGTCGACAGAGCCTGTGTCCCGTTTGTGTTGACCGTGCCTGCTGTGGTCGGTGCGTCTCCCTTGCGGGTAGGCGCCGATGGCCCCGACGACGTCGAGGCGCGAGTCATCGGTGGTGTGGTGTCTCGGTGTGAGGCTGGCTCGTTTGCCCAGGATGTTGCATTGACTCCGGGTCGAACCGTGATCTCCATCGAGGTCGCCTTTGGTGGCGAGCTCGACCTCGCCGTCGCCCTGCACACTGTTCAGGTGGATTTCATGTCGTGAGTTTCATTTCGTGAGAGGGAGAGGGCAGGGAGAGGGATGATGACAAGCAGGGGTATCGCGCTGTTGAACATGCTGCTGGTGACGTGCTCGTCGCCAACGTGGGCAATTGAGAAAGGCGAGTCCTGCACGCTGCAGTCGCCATTGCCCATGGTGGTCAACCGCCCTCAGGGGCGCATTGAGGCGACCCTCGATCGCGGCGTGGTGGTCACCGTCTTGGTCGTGGGCGACGAGGGCCGCTCTCGCGTCACCACCGGTGATGCTGCCGGCTCGGTCGCCACGCGCGACCTGGAGTCCGCGTGCGCGGGCACGCTCCAGATCTGCCGTCTGGCATCGCCCGTCATGCTGTACGCGAAGACACGCTCGGATTC
>CAJBHN010000784.1 GCA_903952805.1 uncultured Myxococcales bacterium
CCTGGGGCTCGTGGTGTTGGTGGCCGTCGGGTCCCGGATGATCGCGAGCGACCTCAGCGGGCCGGATGCGCCGCCGCCGCCGTCGCCGTCGCCGTCGCCGTCGTCGCCGCCGTCGTCGCCGCCGTCGCCGCCGTCGTCGCCGCCGTCGTCGCCGTCGTCGCCGTCGCCGTCGCCGTTGCCCGAGCCGTCGACACGGACGGTCAAGCGCCCGCCCCTGCGAATCGGGGTGCAGGGCCCCGCCCGGGTGCAGTGGCGTCTGAACGGCCGCCTGCTCATGATCGGCCCCGGCAGCGTCGATGTTCCATCGGGCACCCGGGCGCTGCAGGCGCGGGAACCGCAGCGCGGTGTCGTGGTCGTCGTGCCGATTGTCGACGACGTTGCCGATTGGGACGCCCTGCCTTCGGTGCAGTTGCTGCTGCGCGCCCGGCCGTGGGCGACGGTCAAGCTCGGCGACGAGCTCTTGGGTCAGACGCCCCTGCAGCCCGTCAGCGTCGTTCCTGGCCGTTACGTCGTGCGTTTTGAGCGCCCCGGGCAGGTGGTGACGAGGACCGTCGACGTCCGCGCCGGCGTCGGCACCGTCAAAGTCAACGTCGACATGGAAGCCGACGCCGACCGCTGAGCCAGCGGCGACAACCGGCCGGGCGCTGGGCTAGAATCGCTTCGTGCTGGCTCTGGTGTTCTTCATGATGGCGGCGATGCCGTTGGAGCGTGACCCGGCCTTCCAGGCCGCCCGCGCCAGCTACGAAGCCTTTGAATTCGACGACGCCCGCCGCGGTTTTGAGACCCTTGCCGGGGGCGCCACCGTCAACGACGCCGACCGGGCGCGGCTGCTGGTCTGGGTCGGGATGTGCCACGCGGAAGAAGGCGCCCTGCCACAGGCCACCCGCACCTTTGAACAAGCCGCGGCCCTCGACCCCGACGTGGCACCGTTGGCCAGCATGTCGCCCAAGGCCCGCCGCATGCTCGACGATGCCCGCCGCCTTGCCCTCCCGAGGCCCCGTCCCCCTCCCCAACCAGTGGTCTCACCTTCACCCCCGGTGTCCGACACGGACGCACAGGGGCAGACCCCACCATCGGTCGAGCCCCGGGAAGTTTTCCAGCCGGCGTTGCTGGTCGGCACCGCAGCGATCGGGGTGGGGGTCGTCACCGCCGCCCTCAGCGCCGCTGTGGGCCTCGCCGCTGACGGAGCGGCCCAGGGCGCGCGCTCGGAGCCAAACGCTGACGAGGCCGCATCTCGATTCGCCGGAGCGCAGCGATTGTCCGTCACCGCCAACGTCGGCTTCGCGCTGGCCGCCATCGCTGGCGCGGCGGGCCTGGTGGGTGTGCTGATGGCTGCCCAGGGGGACTGACCGGGCGAACCCGAACGAAAGCCGGGCACCAAGCGCCGGTGAACTCAGCGCTGTGCGCGCCGACGGCGCAGACTCAACAGCAGTCCGGCCAAGGCCATCGGGGCGGCAGACGCGCCCGCGCCATCGACAGCGGCGCAGCCAAAGCCGTACAGCGGCGTGGGAGCGGGCGTTCCGCCGGCATCGCCGTCGTCAGCGCCGACGTTGGGGTCGGTGCCGGCCCGCAATTCGTCGACGTCGCCGACGCCGCCACCATCGCTGTCGGTGCCGGCGGCCTCGAGGGCGTCGAGGGCAGCGTCGACGCTGGCGGTGTCGCCGGCCTGGAGGCCGAGGTCCATCATGGCCAGCCCAAAAGGAACGGTGACGGTGCCAAATCCGCCGGCGTTGGAGACGTGGCAAGCGGTGCAACTGGGGGCCGCAGCGCCGCCACCGAGGTGGGTGGCGACCGCCGACGGAAAATTCGACGAAGACAGCGCCGCCGTCGACGCCAACAGACCGGCCGTGGCCATGACAAGGGCAGTGCGGAACGTCGGCTGCATGAAATGCCTCACAGGAAGAAGTGGACCTGGGCCAGGGCCGTGAACGACCCGACGCTGGCGACGTTGGCGGGCGAGACCTGGCGGTAGATGGTGTCGAGGCGCAGCTCCGTGTGGGGCAGGGCAAACCAGCTCACCGACATCCAGCCACCCATCGTGGGCAGGGCGGAGGTCTGGTCGACCTGGCCGGCCTCGACGGCGGGAATCAGGTGAACGCCCTGGATGGGCTCCCAATCGGCCTGCAGCCAGCCGGCGCCGCCCACGCCCCATGCATCGGCTGACGAATAGTTGATGACGGCGTCGACCTCGGCCAGCAGCGCCACCGACGGTGTGGGCGCCCAGCGCACGAAGCCGCCGTGGGCCTGGCGCAGCAGTGGCACCCTGGCGTCGATGTCCAGGTTGGCCCAGGTGGCCAGGCTCGATGCGCCCACGGTGAAGTTTTGGCTGACAGCCCACTCGGCGAACGCCGCCGCCCCGCGTTCGCGGAAGGCGTCAGGGTGAATCTGATAGTTGCCGAGCAGCAACATGAACTCGCCGCGCCACCCCTCGGTGTTCCACGCAGCCGAGAGCCCGTGCTGCTGCTGCACGTTGCTGTCGGTCCGGGTGAGGGACCGGACCAGGGTGGTGTGCTCGTTGTTGCGCAGGCCGAAGGGCAGGGGAATGCGTCCGGCGCGCACGGTCAGCTGGTCGTCGAGGAACCGGCCCCCCACCCAGTGCTCGCGCGAGACCAGGGCGTTGTCGGCGCTGCCCTTGTCAGAGATGACGACGGCGGGGCCAACGGCGCGGGCGCCGTAGCCGACGACGGCGTGGGCGACGAACCAGTCGAGGTTGACGGTCGCGGCGACGTCGGCAGCCATCAGCAGCGGCCGCAGGCCTGCCCCCGTGCCGGCATTGGGGCCGGTGACGACGGTGTTGAACAAGCCGCCACCGCGAACGTTGCCCGAGATGTTGAGTTGTTCCGGCAGGGGGACGAGCCCCCACAGAAAGCCCGTCGTCGGCGACGCCTCACCTTCCTCAATCACCTTCGGATCGAAGTGCCACCCGACCAGGAGGTCGGATTGAGCTCGACCGTAGGCCGTCAGTTGGCCGCCCCCGCTGGGGTCAACATGGCAGGCCTGACACGAGGCATAGCCGTGCCTGACCATCGACGGGAACGCGTGGGCGGCGGTGGTGCCACACAGGGCGGCGACCACGACAATGATCTTGATGGCGGTACTGTTCACGGGCGCTTGACCGGGAAGCTGGTGCCGATGGTGACCGTGGGCTTGACCGTGATGCCGAGATAGCTCGGCACGACGACGCCAAAGTCATTCATGTTCAGGGTGATCGTCCCTTCGATGTCGCAGACGCCCTCGGCCTTGCAGACGCCCTTGTAGTGGAAGGGCTGGGGCTTGGTGACGCCGTGCAGCGTCATGTTGCCGGTGGCGTCTCCCTCGATGGCGCCGGCGGCGGCGGGAATCTTCAAGGCATCGATGGCCACGGTCAGGGTCGTGGTGGGGAACTTGCTCACCTCAAGGTATTTGTCGCGCATGTGGCGGTCGCGCAGCGAGATGCCGGTGACCAATTCGGTCAAGCCGACGACGACGGTAACGACTTTGCCGTCGTCGGTGACGTCCACCGTCGGCGTCTTGCCTTCCATCTTGAAGCCACCGGTGCCGATGGCGCTGAACGTGGCCTGGCCGACCCCAGCCTTGGTCCACCCGGCGAGGGCGACCGTCGAGACAAAGAGACCGGACAGAACCAATGAGACAGCGAGCTTTTTCATGGGTGACTCCTGCTGAAGAACATACCGTTCAAGGAAGGACGATGCGTCCGGGAGCGCCTTCAAGTCCAGCCGCCGTGTGGCAGCTGTTGCAGGAGCCCTCGGTCTGCGCCGAGGTCATCTCGATGGTCCGACCGTCGTAGATGACGCGAGCTGTATACGGGGCAATCCCCGCCAGGGTTCGAGCCGAAGTGAAGCTACCGACCGAGTTGGCGGTCATCGTGAAGGCGACGGTACCATCGCTGCCGATGATCTCGATGACAGCGGCGGGGATGCCGCGGCAGTCGTCCTCGTCGCGGAGGCCCTGGAACACCGTGCCGGCGACGCTGTAGGTGGGACCCTCACCTTCGCGCCGATGGCATTCGATGCAATCGAGGCCGGGGTGCATGTTGCTCGACTCCTCGTTCCCCAACACCCACCATTGCCCGGTGCTGCACTCGCCGGCGACGCCGTCGACCGGGCTGGTGTCGTAGCCGGCAGGGGGCGGCCCAACGTCGACGCCCTCGCCCTCGCCCTCGCCCTCGCCAGACGGGCCGCCGACCAGGCCGGGACCGCACGCGGACAAGGCCAGGAACAGGGAGGTGCTCAACCATGCAGGACAACGCATGTGTTTACCAAAGCACAGCGGGAGCGTCGCTGCATGTGCGTTTTCTGGTGATGGATCAGGCAGACCGCCGGGGTCGCCCGACAGCCATTGATAGCGATGTCAACAGCGATTGACACAGTGCGGCATCGGGCGCATCAAGACCCATCCGGAGGACTCCATGGCCACCAAAGCCCGCACCCCCTCGCCCCGCGATGTCGTTGTCGTCGACGCCGTCCGCACCCCCTTCTTGAAGTCCAACGGCGGCTTCAAGGGCCTGATGAGTTGGGAGCTGGGCCGTGAGGCCATCAAGGGCCTGATGGCCAAGACCGGCCTCGATCCGAGAGCCGTCGACGTGGTCGCCATGGGCACGGTTGTGCAGGACCCCCGCACCAGCAACCTGGCCCGCGAGGCCATGCTCGGCGCCGGCCTGCCCAACACCACGCCCGCGTTCACGACGACGCTGGCGTGCATCTCTGCCAACGTTGCCATCACCACGGTGGCCGACCAGATTGCCCTGGGCCGCGTCGATGTCGCCGTCGCCGGCGGCGCCGAGAGCTTCTCTGACCCGCCCATCCGCCTGTCCAAGAACCTGCGCCAGGCCCTGGTCAAGCTGCAGAAGGCCCGCGGTCCCCAGGACTACCTGACGGTCCTGTCGACGTTGGCGCCCCACGATCTCGCCCCCGACGTGCCGTCGGCGGCGGAGTTCTCCACCGGCCTCACCATGGGGGCGTCGTGCGAGCGCTTCGCCAAGCGCGTTGGCGTCTCTCGTCGTGACAGCGACGAGTTCGCCGTCCGCTCCCACGTCCTCGCCGACCGGGCCTGGAAAGAGGGTCGCTATGCCGACGAGGTCTGCGGCGTCGAAATCGCCCCCGCCTTCGACGTCATCACCACCGATGACGGCCCCCGCGGCGACTCCACCATGGCCAGCGTGGCGGCGCTCAAGCCCGCCTTCGATCGCGACTTCGGCCTGCTGACGGCGGCGTCGTCGTCGTTCCTCACCGATGGTGGCTCGGCGGTGCTCCTGATGGGCCGCCACAAGGCCGAGCAGCTGGGCTACACCGCCCGCTCGATCATCCGCGAGGTCGTCTACGCCGCCGGTGACCCCCTCGAGGAGCTGCTGGCGGGCCCCGCCCTCACGATTCCGATGATTCTGCACAAGAGCGGCCTGACCGCCAAGGACATCGGCGTGTGGGAAATCCACGAGGCCTTCGCCGCCCAGTTGGTCGCCAACCTCAAGCTCCTCGACGACCAGCGCTTCTTGAAGGAACGCTGCGGCTACGACGGCGTCATTGGCGAAATTCCGCTCGATCAGGTCAACGCCTGGGGCGGATCACTGTCGCTGGGCCATCCCTTCGGCGCCACCGGCGGCCGGCTCGTGGCCACCGCCACCCGACGCATGGCCGTCACCGGCGCCCGCTACGCCATCGTCACCGGGTGCGCCGCCGGCGGCCAGGGCTCCGCCATCCTGCTCGAGAATCCCGCGGCCTGAG
>CAJBHN010000785.1 GCA_903952805.1 uncultured Myxococcales bacterium
CTTTGCGCGGCCTTCCTCTGCCCAGGTCTTCACCGGCGGGCTCATTGTCAGCAGCTTCGACCCCGACGAGGGCGAGGTCATTGTGCCACTGACGGTCCGCGGCGCTGAGGCTCCCACCTGCGTGGCCAGCGTCAGCCGCATCAACAACACCCCCAACAACAACCCGACGCCCGCGATTGAGCCCCTCGACGACGTCGAGTTGTCAGCCAGTCAATCGGTGGCCTCCCGCCAGGGCGGCACCATTCGGAATTGGGCGTGGGTGGTCCTCGACCAGCCCGCCGAGTCCAACGCCCGCCTGGACCCGACCAGCACCCAGGAGACCCGCTTCGTCTTCGACTCCGCCAGCGGCCGCGTCCGTGGCGTCGACGTTGCCGGCACCTTCGTCGTCGGCCTCGTCGTCACCGACGACCTCGGCGCCTCCTCGACCCAATGCACCATCGCGCTCAACGCCGTGCCCCGGTCGGGTCTGCACGTCCAGCTGACCTGGGATAGCGCCTCCAACGACATCGACCTGCACCTTGCGCGCAACGGCACGACCTGGTGTGGCCCGGATGACTGCTATTACGGCGGACGCACGCGCAATTGGGGCGGCGGCGGCGGCAACCCCAGCCTCGACATCGACGACCTCACGGGCTTCGGTCCCGAAAACATCACGATCGACACTCCCGTCGACGGCAACTACACCGTGGGCGCCGACTTCTACTCGGGCAGCGTTCCCACGACTGTGACGGTGAAAATCTTCATCGGTGGCCAGCTCGAATACGAGGGCTTCCAGTTCATGTCTGCCGGACAGTGGCTCCCCGCCCGCGTCGACATCCGAAATGGCATTTCCACCATCACCGAGCTCAACAGCACGGCCCCTCAGACGGGCACCTGCCTCGGCGGCTGATATGCGTCTGGCCGTGACAACGGCGCGCTCGTCGCGACCGGGACATCACGAACGAGCGGCCATGCTGGCCGCTCGTTTTTCATTGCATGGCTTCGACAGCGCAGTGGTCACCAGGGTTGGGACCGACGCGATGTTTGACGGCTGCGACGCTCTCTACGTCGTGGGCCGCGGGCATGATTCGTTGCTGCTGCCCGAGGCCCATCCCACATTTGTGCAGCCGGGCCTGCTGGTCATCAAGGTGGGCGAGGGTCGGCGCCATCCGCTGATTCGCGCGGTGTGCGGCAATGACACCGACGATGACCTGCCTGAGAGCGTCCTCGACCTCACCACCGGCCTCGCTGGCGATGCGCTGCACGTCGCCGAGATTCTGACCGGGACCAGGGTCTCTGCCTGCGAGGGCTCAGTGGTCCTGCATGCATTGCTCGAAGAGGGTTTGCCGCGTCTCGCCCGTGACAAGACCTGGGGACAAGCCGCGGCGCGCATCACACTCATTCCCCGAGCCCTGGATCACCTCGAGCATCTGCGATCGCTCGCGACGGGCTCCGTCGACGTCGTCATGCTTGACCCGATGATGCGGCGCCCCCTGAAATCGCAGCCCTCATTTCAGGGCTTGCGACGCTTTGCCGTCGCGGAGCCGCCAAGCACCGACGTCATTGATGAAGCTCGACGAGTCGCGCGTCGACGCGTGGTCTACAAGCATGCTCGCGACCAGCGGGCCCCCATCGACCTGGAAGCCCTCGGCTTTGGTGCCGGTGAGCGCGGTGCCCACATCACCTACCGAGTGCTCGACGTCAGCGCTGCTGGGGACTTGTGAGCCAAATGGCAGCTTTCTGCCTGACCATCGGCATCGAGGTGCCGGTGGCGATGGCCATGATGGTTCTCCTCAGCATGCCCCGCACGCATCGCCTGTTGCTCGCCGTGGTTGCGGGCACCGTGTTGACCCACCCGCTGCTGTGGGCGGTCGCGGCTCGCATACCCGCCGGCCAGTGGTGGCCAACCGTCGGCGTGCTCGAAGTCGTCATCGGCGTTGTCGAAGGCGTTGTGGTCGTCGTGGTCGGCCGGACGCCCTGGCGAGGGGGACTGCTCATCGGGGTGGTCATGAACGCCGTCAGCTTCGGCCTTGGGTTGCTGCTGGCCCCTCTCTGGTCTTGATGCCGCCCCCAACCGCGGGCATCGCCAGCGCGGTCAGCAACACCGGCAACTCGAGCCAAGCGTGAACCGCCGCAGGGAGTCCGTACAGCATGCGGGCAATGGAGAAGTCGACCGCAAAATAGACCCCCATGCCAATCGCACTCACAGCAACGACTGCCGCGAACAGCGCGGGCCCCCCCCAGCGCAACGCTGGTACATCGTCGTCTC
>CAJBHN010000786.1 GCA_903952805.1 uncultured Myxococcales bacterium
CGGCGGCGGCGACGATGACGAACATCAGACCAATCTTCTTGGCGATGGTGACGATGATTTGACCGCCGAGGGCGACGCCCGTCCACAAATCGATGCGCACGGCCAACACCACCTCGCGCAGAACCTCCGTGAGCGACGTGTAGGCGATGTACGAGACGAGGATGAACTTCAGCAACTGCTTGAGGGACTCGACGAGCTTTTTCTTGGAGAAGAGGTTCTTGAAGCCGTCCACAGGATTCAGCTTCTTGAAGTCGGGCTTCAAGGGCTCGGTGGTGATCATGAAGCCGACCTGCATGGCATTGGCGGCGAAACCAGCGATGAACGCGCCGCCCATGGCTGGCATGGAACAAATGAGAACCATCCAGATCGCTTCATCAATCATCGTGAACAGCGTTGATGTTTCGTCGCCCCGGCGGACGGCCGTCGTCAACGCTCCCTGGACGAACTCACGCAGGCGGGTCGCGGTGGAGCCCATCGTCAACGCTACGATGGAGAACACAATGACGAAGCTGAGGGCCTGGATCGCGTCCTGTGACTTGGCGACCTGCCCCTTTTCCCGCGCCTGCTTGAGTTTCTGCGGCGAGGGCTCCTCGGTTTTTTCACCTGTGCCGCCGTCTGACATTTTGGTGTTGTAGCAGAAGACGTCGACAGATCCCGCAGGGACGGACCATGATGTGCCGCAACAGGAGCATGACGTGACGGTTCAAGGCGGCGGCGGCAACAGGGCTCCCCCGGGATCCACTCCGGTGCAGGTGCAGGTGCAGGTGCCAGGGCCGGCGTCGACCACGGCCAAGACAACGTCGCCAAAGACGCCTGCGGCAGGGGCGGAGGCACCAACGGCTTCGCCACCGCCGTCCACCTCGGACGCCTTCGAGGCCCACCGCACCGATCCTCGGCCGGCCGAGCGCATCCGGACCGTCCCCCAGGGGGAAAAACCGACCACGTCGGGGATCGACAGCATGGTTCGGGTCCTGGAAGACACCCGAACCCAGATCCTCGACGAGCACCGGGCTCTGCGGCAGAAAATCCAGCGTCTGGTGGGCGAACTGGTGGCCGGGGGATTCGAGCGCTCCCTTCTCGACGAACGCCGAGCTGAACTCTCGAGTGTTCGCCAACGCATGGCCGCCTTGCGACGACGGCTTCAGCAAATCCAGCGGCGGCTGAAATCCATGGTCGGCAAGACCCGCCACACCGATGCTGAACTGGGCAAGCAGCTGACGACCCAACTTGACCGCTTGCGCAAACTGGAGCCTGGACTGCAGCGCGCCCTGCTGGCCCTGCAAATGATGGAGGTCGCCTTCGTCGAGCCCTGGGCAGGCACGACCCACAAGGTCGTCGGTGACCTCGACGCTGAGGCCCGTGGCACCGCCCTCGCCCATGCCCTGCCCGGGCATGCGGTCGCTGGCGGCATCGCCAGAATGCTGGCCGACGGCCTGCCGTCGTCGTCGCAGCAGCCGTCGTCGTCGTCGTCGTCGTCGTCGCAGCCGTCGACTGCCGACGACCACCACGGCCTGGCCCATTTGCGGGCCCTGTCCGAGGCCCTGAAGGGCAGCTTGTGAAGGCGCACGCAAACCTGCTCGTGTTGAATGACGATGAACTGGCGCTGCTGCGCTTTACCGGTGACCTGTTCTTCGTCGACGAATCGCCCCTGATTCAGGTCGAGCGCGCAGCTCGCGAGCCCGAAGATTACGCGGGCTCGTACCAGGCGCTCGTAGACCGCGGCGTCATCGATCCCCACGGCTTCCGAATTACAGACGAGGCCTTGAACCA
>CAJBHN010000787.1 GCA_903952805.1 uncultured Myxococcales bacterium
AGACTCTATATGACACGCTTTCAGACAAGGCTAAAGACAGTGTTGGCGAGAGGAAAGACGAACTCCTGCGCCTGGCCACGCTCTCTGGAACACCAGGATACTTGACATTCGAGGCACATAAGGAGAAGTACAATTCCCGGCATGCAGGCATGCATGATCTCGAGTGGAACAAGGGCATCAAGGCGCTCTACAACCCACAACAAGAACTCCCCAAGTGGTGGCCAAACACTCCAGCAGAGGGCAGGTTCCCCGACAGGAACGGCGTGTATCACCACGAGGATCTGGCTTCACTCAAGATTGATGCGTGCTAACCAACAGCCATGAGATCACGCCTGTTCACTCCGAGATCTGTCCCGATCTCGGAGCCCGTCATCACCAAGCGGTGCGAGTTTTCCCTCGCTTTCTGAAATTTGCCGGAAATAGACCAGCATGCCCGTCCCGCGTCTATAAAAGCGAGAACCCAGCTCGCAACCCATCAACAACCACGCTCTAAGCATGCCCCCTCGCACGTCCAAGTCCACGCCATCGGGCCAGGGGGGCAACAGCCGATCGTCGACCAATTCGGCGCCGGCATCGAAGGAGACGGCGCTGCGGGCGGCGGCCCGGGCTTGATCGCGGACCGCGGCCCACACGTCGCGGGGCGGGGCTTCGGGGTCGACGGCGCTCGCGAGGCCGTCGGCGACCGCGACGGCGATGGCGGCCCCCAACCGGGCTTCCAGGAAGCTGGCGCAGACCGCGTGGCGCCACAGCTGCTCGGCGGCGTCTCCCTTCAAGCCCACCAGCCGACGGATGGCCGGCGTCGACAACGTCAACCCCAGGCCGCTGCCGACGTCGACGTCGGCCAGGCGGGCGTACGCCACGCCGACGCCGCGGGCCATCGCCAGCGAGCGACCGGCGGCCAGCGACGGCGCCACCAACAGGCGGACGACGGCGCCGTCGTCGACGACGTGGCCGGCCAGCAGCCGGGGCGCCGGCCGCCGCTGCAGTGGACGGGCGTCGCGGGGCAGCGATTCCCGGGTGCCGCGCACCAATTCGATGATCACCGAATCATTGAAACGAGCCGGATCGGGCAGGTCGAGGGCCCGCACCAGCCGGTGGGCGTCGTCGACGGCGCCGTGGGCGACGCTGGCGAGGATGTCCAGCGCCGGCGCCACCATGCCCGTGCTGGCCGCCAAGAAGGCCCGCAGCGCGGCCAGCGCGCCGGCCGACGACGCCGGCAGGGCGGGACTGGTGCCGGTGTCCCGCAGGGCCTGGTCGAAGGCGAAGCGCACGGCGGCGGGGTCGAGGGCCTGGCGGCGGGCCTTGAGCAGGGGCAGGCGCAGCGACGGGTAGACCCGCCTTTCCTCCTTGTGGGCCAGGTGGCGCTCGGCCTCGGCCCGCGGCATCTGGCTGCCGTCGGCCACGATGACGATGGCGGTGTCGTCGGCGACGGCGGCGGCGACGCGCCCGGCGAGGGTGCGCTGTTGGACCACGCCAGGCAGGGCGAGGCGGGCCTCCTCGTCGCCGTCGCGGGCGTTGCGCTGGAGGGCCTGCAGGTCGGCGGGCGACATCGACATCGACGACGACGACGACGACGACGACGGCGACTGCCCCGCCAGCAGCGCGAGCAGGCAGCGGGCACTGTCGCGGGCCGTCATTGGACCACACCGCCCGACATCGACCCCATCACCATCCGCAACAGGCCGACCACAACGGCGCCGACGACGACGACGGCCAGCACCACCAGCGCGACCTTGGCGGAGGACGGGCTTGTGTCGATGCCCTCGTCGCTGCGCTGGGTGCTCATGGTGGCCATGGCCAGCGTCAGCAGCTCCTGCTGGGCGGCCCGGGCCCGGCTTTCGTCGCGCACGACGTCGAGGACCGAGCGGTAGCGGTGGCCGACAAACGCGAGTTCCCCCGCCGCCGCCGCCGTCTTGAGCAGGGCCTTGTGCTCGGCCTCGTTGGCCCACTGGCCGTCCAACAGCCGATCGAAGCGCGCCGCCAAACCCTGCTGGGCCGCAGTGGGTTCGATGGTGAAGCGGGCCCGGACCAGGGCGATGGTCCCTGCATCGAAGCTCGCGGCCAGCGACGTCGACGGCCCCGTCGACGGCCCCGTCGACGGCAGCGGGGCCGCGGGCGGCGCAAGCATGGTGGACACCAGGTCATCGGCCGACGCGGGAGGGCTCGACGCCGGCGGAGCCACCACCGACGTCACCGAGGACACCGGTGAATCGGTCACGCTGGGCGCCGACGACAACGACGACAACGACGACAACGACGACAACAACGACAACACCGACAACGACGACGACGACAGCGGCAACCACGACGTGTGGCCGCAGGCACTGCAGCAAAGGCCGGCACGAGCAGAGCCATCGGCGGCCACGCTGCCGTCGACGGTGATGCCAGCCACCACGACCAACGCCCGACACGACGGGCATTGGGCGATGACACCCGCGACCATCAACCGGCTCCCTTGACGAGGTCGCCAACGTCGACGCGCTCGACCTTTTCCCGCTCCAGGCGGAAGAACGACAGCGGCACCACACTGTCGCCCTGCTCGTCAAACGAGATGGTGCCGGTGACGCCGACGAAGCCTTCGACGTCGTCGAGAGCCCGCTTGACGCTGCCACGGGTGGCGGGTTTCTGACCGGCTTGCCCGGGCAGTTGCCCTTCCAGGACGGCGCCAAGCAGCCGAGCGGCGTCGTAGGTTTGGGCCTCGATCAGCGACGGACGCGAGCGCATGCCGCGGCCGAAGCCCTCGATGAAGCGCTGCACCAACGGCGTTTGATCACCGGGATCGAAGCCGTCGACGAAGACGGCGCCGTCGACCTGACGGCCAAGGCGCTCGGCGAGGTCGGGATCGTTCATGGTGTTGACGCCGAGCAGTTGGACCGGACGCACCTTGTCGTTGCCGGTGGCCTTCTTGTAGGCCTCGACGGCGAACTTCTGGTTGGTCAGCAGCACGTCTTCCGAGATGAGCGCGGGGATGACGAAGCTGACGACCTTGTAGCTGTCGGGGATGAAGATGGCCTCGAAGTCGATGATGGGCCGGGCGCGATCGCCACAGCCCTCCATGGCCTTGCGCCGGCGGTACTCGTTGTCGATGCCGCGGGCGGCATCGCGACACTCGGCGACGGCCTTGCCCGACCCCGAGGCCATGCCCCGCCCCACCAGGCTCTTGGCCTCGGTGGTGAACGTGGTCTGGTCCAGCGCGTAGCTCTCGATGGCCGTGACCTCGGCTTGTCGGGCGTCGAGGGCGTCCCAGAAATGGCCCATCATCTCGACGCCAAAGGCATGCTTGGGGTGCATGATCGCGAAGCGCTTGTATTTCATGCCGTCGACGGCGTAGGCGACGAGGGCCTGGGCCTGCTTCTTGGGCGTCAACGCCAGACGGAAGCTCCAGGGTCCGGCCTCGGGGACGCCGTCGCGCCGCGCCAGCGAGATGAGGGGGACGCCGAAGTCCTCGCACGCCAACGCCACCGGCAAGCTGGTCTCAATGAGCAGGTCGCCCAAGATGGCGATGGCGTGTTGGCCCTCGACGAGGTCGCGGACGGCGGCGGTCGCGGTTTCGGCCCGGCCACCGGAGTCCCGCACGACGAGCCGAATGCCGCCGGGGACGTTGATGGTGCCCACGAGAATCTCGGGGGCCTTTTTCCTGGGCACCACCTCGCCAGTCTCGGCATTGACCTCGGTGTCGGCGTCGGCGCCGTCGTCGGACTCCTTGCCGACGGGCAGGTTGAACGCCAGGCGAATGGCCACCAGGGCCCGCTTGCCATAGGCGGCAAACTCTCCCGACAGGGGCAGCACCACGCCGATGACCTTGGGGTCCACCTGCACGCGGGTGGCGAGTCGGGCCTGCAGCGCCCTGGCGGCCGCAGCGTAGCGCCCGGCGGGGTGCCGCTTGATGAGTTCACCAGCCAGCGCGGAGCCGGCCTCGTCGTCACCCAGATGCGTCTTGATGCGGGCCTGCTTCCACAGCAGCAGCTCGTCGGCGAAGGCGTCGCTGCTGAACTGCTGGCGCAGCCCGTCAACCGCCGAAAACGGCACGCCGCCCTGCGACACGGGGACGTCGAGGGCGAAGGCGGCGTCGACTTCCACCGCCTTGCGCTCTGACGCCGACAGCCGCGGCAGCGCCGCCAACAGCGCCGTGAGCCCGTCGTTGGCCTTGCCCCCCGATACGAGTTCCCGCCCCAGCCGCACCAGCGCCGGTCCCTTCTCGGCGTCAGGGAGCTTGTCGACCGTGGCGGTGATCGACGACGACGACGACGACGACGAACCGCCGCCGGTGGCCAGCTGGGCCATCGACAACAACGACCGGGCGTCGTCGGCGTCGTCGGCGCCAGGCTCGTCGAGCAGAAAGCGCTCCAGCCACTTGCGGGCCTCCACCGCCGACGCCGGTGCCGCCTCGGCAAGCAGCAGGCGGGCCAGCGCCACCGTGGCCGGGCCCCGGGCACGGGTGTCAGCGAATTCGTCGACGACACGGCGATAGGCGGTTTTGGCGCCGCTGCGATCGCTCCTGGTCTCGGCGTCGGCCTGGGCCACCAGTTCCCGGGCCACGTCCTCTGCGCGCCGCTCGACGCCACCATCGATGACGACACGGGTCGAGGGACCGGTGCCGCGGGCGGCCGACGGCGTGGTGCAGGCCGCCACGACGGCGACGACGACAGCGACGGAGAAGGAACTCATGCGGGCCATGGTCGGGGAGCCTACACAGAAACACACCGCCGTCGATGGCGCTTCCCGCTGCGCGGTGACTGCGTCGGCACGAGGATTTGCGACGAACTGTCGGATGCCCCTTGCAATGAGCACCGTCTTTGGTAGGGATCGCGTCGCCGATGGCCTGTAGCTCAGTTGGTTAGAGCGCACGCCTGATAAGCGTGAGGTCGCCAGTTCAACTCTGGCCAGGCCAACCAGAAGCCGACGAAAGCCCCCGCAAGGGGGCTTTTTTCGTTGGCCCCCGCAGGGTGCCAATTTTTCATTGATGGCTGAAAGCGACGACAAGCCCCGTGGCCGCGTGTGGGCCGGAGCGGCCGGAACCGGGTCAGCCCAGGTCGAGAACGGGCGCCAGAGCCTGCTCTGGCAGCGCCAGCGACAACTCCCGCCGCAGCTGCAGGTAGGGCTGGGAAATCGAGAAGAGCACGAGTTCCTTGATGGCCAGCCGCATCGCCATGGCCGACGCACCGGCCCCGCGGATGACCTTGACCGCCGCCGGCACATCGCCTGCCAGCAAGAAGCCCAGGCGGTCGCCGCTGTAGCCGACGCCGGCCTTCCAATCCGCCAACTGCAGGCGCGAGCGGGCCACCACCCAATCCCGCAGCGCCGGCAGCAGGGCCTGCACCAGGGCGTCTTGCTCGGTGGGACCAAGGCCCGTCAGCAGCTCTCGCTTGAGCTCGGCACCGGCGGCCTCCAGCGCTGCCGTCGGCCTCTCCACATCGCGCGGCGTCAAAAACGCCGCCACCAGCGACTCCAGCAGATGCCGAATCTCGGCGACATCCATCGACGCGGCCAGCAACGCCGACGGCGTCAACCAGGCCACCGCCCGGCCCAGGGCGAAGGCCCGCTCGGGAGTGACGCCGCCGCGCATGACGTCGGCCGTCACCAGCAGGCCGGGTTCTCTGGCCGGCAACGCCGCAAACGCGGGGCTGTCCCCATCGGTGGAGCCAGGCTCGGCCCGGTACAGGGCAATGGCGCCGCGAAAGCCCGACAACGCCCCCGCGGTCCGCGTCGCCATCGCCACCGACGGCGGCAACTTGGCCTCGGCGATGGCGTCGCGGCGATGAATGCCAAAATCCTCCAGCGGGCGCCCCATGCGAGGCAACAAGCGCGGCGCGACCACCTCCAAGATGGCCCGGACGCAGGTCCGCTCCAGCGGATGGCTCAAGCGCTTCTTGAAGGTCGTGAGGTCCGACGGTGGAATCGGCCACCGTGGAAACGGGGGCCGCACCGCGCGCACGGCGCGGGTCATGTCGTCGTCAGCAATCTCCAGCGCCACCATGGTGGCCGCGACGGCGAAGGCTTCGTCGGCCTGCCGTGATCGCGCCAACACCGAAAACAGGCCTCGCCAGGCGTCGACCATCAGGGTGTCGCGATCGATGACCGCCCGCCAGGCGGCGACGCCTTCTTTCCATTGACCAAGCTCGATGTGCAGGCGGGCCGCGTCTTCCCGGGGTTTGATCGCGTCGGGGTCGAGGGCGCTGAAGGCCTCGCAGGCGTCGATGGCGCCCCGCAGATCGCGGAGTTCGTAGCGACGCAGCTGGGCCAGGCGGTCCAGCAGCGCCGTGCGGCCGACGACGTCGCCGCGATCGAGGGATTTCAGGCGGGCGGTGAAGAGGTCGTCGAGCCCCCGAGCGTCCTTGCGCTCGTGGAAGAACTTCTCGGCAGCCTCGAGGATGTCTGGATCCCGGGGGTCCAGTTCGACGGCGGCCTTGATTTCGGCGCCGGCGGCGTCGTCGGCCAGGCTCGACGTCTTCAACTTGCGCTGCAGGCGAAACAGCTTGAGATGCAGCAGGGCTTTTTTGTGGCTGTCACGCTCACTGGCGAGCAAGGCGCGGCTGCGCTCGAGGACCGCGCGGGGGTCTTCGCCCGACAGCTCGAGGTCAAACAGGCTCTCGCGCGCGGAGCTCAGGTCAGGATCGTGCTGCAGGGCCTCAGTCAGCAACAGGCGAGCGGCGACGACGTCACTTCTGACGATGACGGCGATGCGGGCCTGCTTTTCCTTCAGGCGCGCCTTCTCCGACGGGGCCATGGCCCGCTGCAGGTCGAGTCGCAGGGCCAACTCGAGCTGTTCGATGTCGCTGTTGTCGACCCCGTCGACCCCGTCGACGGCCGGGGCGGGCACCAGCGTGACGCCGTCTTCGAGGGCGAGCACGCAGGCCCGCACGGCCCGGTCCGACAGGGCGTGGTCGAGGTCGAGCCTTGGATCGCCGGCGGCGAGCAGGGACAAGGCCTTCTTGGCGGCCTTCTTGGCGCCACCACGGTCCCCCTGCTGCAGGCGCAGGGCGCAGACTTCGCCCCACACGTCGAGGTGGATGGCAGGCTTGAGCGCGTAGGCGTGGTGCAGCAGCACCGCTTCCAGCACCTCGCGCCGGCGTTCGTCGGCGGCGGCGGCCAATCCGGGTGAACTCGACCGGGGCAGTGCCGAATTCCCCTGACTATTCAATATGTTGGCCGTGTAGTTCCGGCCTGGGTCCAGCTGGCGGGCGGCGTGGCCCAGGTGACGCGCGAAGGCCAGCAGCGTCGGCAGATCGTCGCCGCGCTCTTCCAGCAGCGCCTCGAAGCGACGGCGGGCGTCGTCGCTGTTGCCCGTCTGGGTCACGCCCAGCGCCAGCAAGCGGCGCAGGGCAAACGGCACCATGGCGCCGGCGGCCTCGATGGCCAGCAGGTGGGGAAAGACCTCGTCGACCAGTTCGGGGGCCGGCACCGCGAGCGCGGCCTCCACATCACTTTCGCCCTGGATGACGCGGGCCCGCACGCCGATCAGGCCCGTGACCGCGTCGACGTCGGCGGGATCGGCAGCGAGGGCGCCTTCAAAGGCAGTGGCGGCGGCGAGGAAGTCGGCGCGCTCCTGTTGGAGCCGTCCCAGCTTGACGAGGCTGTGGGCTCGGGCCCTCCCTGTCTGCAGGCCAGCCAGCCCCATCAACGCCTCGGCGACGCCAGCCCGATCGCCCCGGCGGCGTGCCAGACCATGCAGCGCCTCCCAGGCGGGCACGAGGGTACGGTCGCCGTCGAGGGCGGCGCGGTAGCTCGTGAGGGCGTCGTCGTCGCGCTGCAGGTGCTGCTCGAAGAGCTGGCCCAGGCGGAGCTGGACCCGTGAACGGGCCTTGCCCTCAGGCTCGACGGCGACAAGGCGTTCCAGGGTGCTCAGGGCTCCCTCAGCGTCGCCCAGCTCGAGCAACAACTCGGCGTGGGCGTCAAGGGCGGCGACGTTGCTGTCGTCGGCGGCGACCGCTTTTTCCAGCAGCTCGCGGGCCCTGCCCAGGCGCTTGAGCCGCCCGCGACACAGCTCGGCGGCGCGAAACCACAGGCGCCCTCCCGTGCCCAGGGGGGCGTCGGTGGCAAGTTCGTCGAGGAGGTCGACGGCGTCGGCCACGCGATCGACGGCCATGAGGTTGTCGACGACCCGCTGCACCAGCCCGGCATCGCCGGGCGCGAGGCGAGCGGCGGCCATCAGGGCGGCGGCGGCGTCGACGACGCGGTCGAGCTGGGTGCAGGCGCGCGCCAAGCGCTCCAGGGCGGCGCGGGCAGCGACGGTGTCGGCATCGCGCAGGGCAAGCTCGATACGCTGCTGGAGCACGTCGACGAGTTCGGCAGCGCGGCGTGGGTCGTCCGCCAACAATTCCACGAGGGCCGCCACTGCACGAGCGTCGCCGGGTACCCGCCCCAGCACATCGCGAGCGGTGGCCTCGGCGCCGACGCGGTCGTCGACCGAGACGCGCACCGCCAACAACTCATGCAACACAGCGAGGGCTTCGGCGCCGTCGAGCTTTCTGGCCAGGCGGGCCAGAAAGCGGGCGCGTTCTTCGGGGGTGGCCTTGTGCTCCAGGAAGCGACGCGCGGCCTCGCGCGTGGGCTGATCGGTGGTGTGCTCGAGCGTCAACTGGGTCCAGGCCTGCATCGCCGGGCCGTCGCGGCGGGCGGCCTCCAGCATCTCGACGCGCCGGCGCAGGATGGCCACCTTGCGGACGTCGTCGCCGGCACGGTCGGCGACCCGCCAGCCCCGCAGATGCAGCACATCGCGGCGGTCGAGGTCGCCGGCGTCGCGCAACACCGCGTCAAGGTGGGTGAAGAGAGGTCCGTCGGGGGCATCGTCGGCGGCGCCCTCTTCAAGCAAGGCGTGGATGGTGTCGACGTCGTGGCCAGCGGCGCGAGCGCCGGCCAGCCACAGCGACGGATACGCGCCGCGCCGCTCGGGCGGCAACGCCTGCTGCACCTCGCGGATGACAGAGGCGGCCCGATCGCCATGGCGCGACGCATCGACCTGGATGAGGTCGCAGCCCCCTTCAGGGAGGATCCCCGACGGCGCCGACAACACCAACGCGCGGCCCGCCAGGCGCAGCACCCGGGGGTCACCGGGAATCAAGGCGGCAAGCTCCTCGGCGCAGGTGAGGAAATCGACGACATCGGCGTCGGTGTCGGTGGCGGTGGGAGCGAGCAGTTCCACGGCACGGGCCAGCACCTGTTCGCGTGGCGAGGGCGCCGTGGCGGTAGCGAGGTTCGCCGCGGGCAACGCCGGCAGGGCGAGGGGCACCTCCGGGCTGGCGGACTCAGACGGCGCGTCCACCAACGAGAGCGGCGACAGCTCGTGGGCCGGGGGCGGCGACGGGGACGCCGACAACCACGACAACGCATCGGCCTGGGACGACGACGGCTCATCGATGGGCACGCTGCCCGGCACCGTGGCGTCGAGGGCACTGCCGGGAGCCAGGCGTCCAGCGGGCGTCGTGCTCTCGGTGGCGCCGTGGACCTCGTGGCCGCGGCGCTTGGCGCCCTTGCTCTTCTTGGCCTTCTTGCGGCCGCCCAGCTCTTCGCTGGCGTGACCGTGGCGAGCAGAGCCCGACGCCCGGGGCGTGGCCATGACGGCAGTCACCTCGGCAGCCCTGGCCGGTCCAGCGACCGTCGGCGCGGCTGGCAGGCTCTGGTGCAACACAGCCTCCTCCTGCGAGAGGAGCGGCGGCATCGGTGGCGGGGTCAGCTCGGACGGCGACGACGGCGACGACGACGACGGCGACGACGGCGACGACGACGGCGACGGCGACGGCGACGGCGACGACGGCGACGGCGACGGCAACGACGACGACAACGACGACGACCACAGTAGATCCTCAATGACGACCTGCTGCTCTATTTCTGGTGTGCAAT
>CAJBHN010000788.1 GCA_903952805.1 uncultured Myxococcales bacterium
CGATCTCTTCGGCGGCGGCACCACCGACCTCTGCCTCGTCGAGGTGGGGCCAACAGCACGCGCGCGCGCCAAACGCGATGGCACCCGTCAGGTCGTGGGCACCGGTGGCCTCGGCATCGCCGGCGATACGTTGGACCGGCGCATTCTGCACAACGCGGTGTCACCGAAACTCGGCTGGGGCTCGCGCTATCGAGTCCTGGGCGGTCCCGCCGACGTGCCGCTGTGGGTCTACAGTTCGCTGAGCCGCTGGCACACGCTGTCGTTTTTGAAGTCGCGCAAGACGATGAATCTGCTTGATGAGATCATCGCCACCGCCGACAATCCCGAGGCCATCCGCGCCTTGCGCCAGCTCATCGACGAAGACTTGAGCTACCTGCTGCAGCGCGCCGTCGAGAGGGCCAAAATCGACCTCTCCAAACAGGACGAGACCGTGCTGCGCCTGCCCGACCTGGAGCTCGAGGTGCCCATCACCCGTACCCAGTTCGAGGGGTGGATCAACGACGACGTCGCCCAAATTGACGCCGCGGTCGAAGGCATTCTGGAGCGCACCGGTCGGCCCACGGTGGACCGGGTCTTCATGACGGGGGGCACGGCGATGGTGCCAGCGGTGCGCCGCATCTTTGCCGACCGCTTCGGCGCCGACCGCCTTGAAGGCGGCGAAGAGCTGGTCTCGGTGGCCCAGGGATTGGCGCTGCGGGCGAAGGACGTCTTTGGCTGAGGCCGCCGGTCAGCCATGCTGCATGGGGTTGTTGTCATGCAGCGCATGACGACCAGACGTGGCCTTGACCACACCTGCCCACGGCCGGTGCGTTGGAAGACTCAAGTTCAGCTGACGTTCTTCAACAGCGGATTGATTCCCGCCGCCAATGCGCGGGCAATCCCGGGATTCACATCGGGAATCGGAAATTGCTCCGTAACCGTGGACTGCCCGGGCCCGACCGGCTGGCAGTCGAGACCGAGGCCCTGGCGCAGGGCGGCGATGACATCGCCGGGTTTCAGCGTGGCGAAGTTCGGGTCGTCCGATGTGAACGAATCGGCCAGCACGAAGCGTCCATTGTCGTCAATGCGCATCGGCTTTGCTCGCAATCCTGGTTGGACGACGCCGTCGATCAGGGGTGTGGTCTGCCCAAGGACGGTCCCCCCGTCGACCTTCTGCGCCATTGCCCCTATTCCGATGATCATCGAGGACGTGATCTGCCAGTGGTCCTTGCCGTCTTCGTCGTTGTACCTCGTGCGCCCGAAGTCGGACGCGAC
Source organism: uncultured Myxococcales bacterium (assembly GCA_903952805.1). Classification (GTDB taxonomy): domain Bacteria; phylum Myxococcota; class UBA727; order UBA727; family VGSZ01; genus VGSZ01. The sequence continues at coordinate 1,255 of CAJBHN010000788.1, forward strand.
GTACACGAGCATTCCTCTCTCTTTGATGGCCGCATTTGCTGGATTATTCTCGATTTCGTCGATGAGGAAATCGATGCCCTCGAGGATGAGCTTCATCTGCGGTCGATGCCCAGTCGCAGCCATGCCGTTGATGTTGACGTGGGAGTCGAAATCGCCCGAGATCAATTGCGCAGCATGACACGCGGTTGGCGTGAGGCGCATGCACAGGAGCGCCAGGCTGATCGACGAAACCAACGTGTTGGTATCGGCGCCCAAGACCACCGAATCGAGCGCATTGGCGATGGACTCGAACGAGGGCCCTTCCAACCGCCCCTCGCTCAGCGCATCGTGGCCGCGTACGGCGTTGAGGAGCGCACGGCGACCCAGGAGCGCCTGGCCTCGTCGTGCGTCGCGGGCTGCCTGGACCGCCAACATTCCTTCCTGCACGGTGCGCGGAATGAATTCCCGGGCAGCGAGCACGATGGGGGCGCCGCCGTTGGTGGCGGGTCTTCCGAGTGCCCTCAATATCGAACCGGTGCTTGAGTTCACGCGGGTGCCGGGCACGAGACCCTCGGAGGCGTCGACGCCGCCGAAACTGAGAAAGGGCAGGGCCGCGTCACTGTTGAGTGCACCCGCCAGCAGCGATCCGAGACACGGCATCCCTTCGCGGAGGTGGCCAGTGAACGAGTAGTGCGCGCCAGTCGCGTGACCGACGGTGTTGTTGTCGACACCATTCAGTACGCGAATGGTGCTGGCATTCTCGGCGAAGAAGTCGACCTGTCTCGTTTGGTTGACGTTGGCGACA
>CAJBHN010000789.1 GCA_903952805.1 uncultured Myxococcales bacterium
AAAGTTGCCGGCAAGAAGCAGGCAAACGTCCGTCTTAAAACAGTTAAAACCAAACCACGCTAGCCCTGCACGTGGCGCGGTCGCATCAACGTCGTGCTCGGTCTGGCAAGAAAAATCGAGCCATCGAGTCAGTGGCTCTTGCCTGCGGTGCGACAATCGGCGAAGACGAGATCGTACCAGCACCAGCGGAGTCCCTTGATGTCTCGACCGCGCTTCTTGTCGTTGCTTGCCTCCCTTTGGGCTCTGCTGTCGACGGCGTCGCTGGCGCAGACCGGCGTCGGCGACGATCGGGTCAGCCTGCCCGACGGTCCGGGTTCCCGCGACGGCCTCGGCGACAACGCCAGCGTCAACCCGAATATGGGGCAGATGAGCACGTCGGTGCCCATCGAGGTCCCCGGCGGCTTCGAAGGCATCACGCCGTCGGTGGGCCTGTCGTACAGTTCGGGGGCCGGCAACTCCGTCGTCGGCCTCGGCTGGTCGATGAGCCTGCCGTTCATCGAGCGCATGACGTCGCGGGGCTACCCCGACTACGACGCCGACGACCGCTTCGTCGTCAGCGGCAGCGATCAGTTGGTGCGGGTGTCGTCCACCAACAGGACGGCCGTGTATCGGGCCCGCTTCGAGGGCGGCTTCGTGCGCTACACGTGGTTGGGCCGTGACGCCGGCGACGAAGGCTATTGGACTGCCGAATACCCCGATGGTCTGGTGGCGACCTTTGGAGCAACCTCCGACGGCACGCCGGTGCTTGAGGCCCGGGTCGGTACGTCTGGGGCGGCAGGCGAGCGCCGCGGGGTATTCCGCTATTTGCTGACGTCAATGGTGGACCGATTTGGCCACGAAACCATCTACGATTACCAGGTCTACGGCACGACGTCGCTGCTGGACCAGATTTCCTCTGTCTTTACCAACGGTACGCCGCGCTACCGGGTGTCCTTTGATTACGAGCCGCGCCAGGACATCCAATCCGACGCCCGCGGCGGCTTCCTGGAAGAAATCAGCGACCGCTTGAGCGCCGTCGACGTCTTCAGCGGCAATACCCGCATCAGCCGCTATGTGCTCGATTACGAGGCTTACGCCGCCGCTGGCGGCTCGTCGCGGCTGCAGCGGGTGCAGCGCTTCGGCAAAGACGGCGGCCTGTTTCCGGTCGTGCAATCGTTCGAATACAGCAAAGCGCTGGGCGGCGTCTGCGACGACAGCGACGGCCGCAATTGCCGGGCACCATACCTGGTCGACATGGGATCGCTGGGCTTCAACCTGCAAAGCCGTAAGGCGAACCTGATCGATATCAACGGCGATTCGCTGCCCGATATCGTCGACACGCAAAACGCCGGCGACCCGATGCGCATCTTTCTCAATGAGTTGCGCGCCAACGGCAGCCAGGAATTCGGCAACCCCGCCAACAGCCGCGTGCTGACCGACAGCAGCGCCTTCCAGCTCGACTCCCCGCGGGTGCAGATGCTGGACGTCAACGGCGACGGCTTCGTCGACCTCGTCAATCAGAATCTGGGCCAATTCCTGGTGAACCGCGGCGCGGGCGATTGGGATTCGCTGCAACCGCTGACCAACCCCGCCGGCACGGTCCCCGTTTCCGGCGACTTCAACGCCGGTCAAGACGGCGAGCTCCTCAATATCCGCTTCCTCGACGCCGACGGGGACCGCCGCATCGACATTTTGCGGACCCAGACGGACAGCACGGCGATCCTCCTGAACAACGGCAACGGCAGCTACTCCGTCCTCGACGGCGTCATGCCGTTGGGCGGCGACTCCAGCAATACCTGGGATTTCGCGACGACGGCGAACCTGGAAATGGCCGACATGAACGGCGACGGCCTGCTCGATCCGGTGCGGATTGTGCCCGGCGAGCTGCAATACCAACTGAACCTCGGCTTTGGCCAATGGTCGGCTGTTCAGACCATCAGCGGTCTGCCGTTCACCGATCAAACCGACGTCGAGGCCCTCGAACTCGAAGACATCAACGGCGACGGCATCGACGATATCGTCGTGGTGTTGGGTTCGACGGTCCGCTTCGCCTTCAACAGAAACGGCGCGACCTTCGACGCCGTCACGACGATTGAGGGCGCCGGTACCCAATCGCTGCCCACGCGTGACC
>CAJBHN010000790.1 GCA_903952805.1 uncultured Myxococcales bacterium
GGCGACAAACCGGGCACCGCGGCAAACGCGGCGTCGAGTTCCCCCGGCGACACGCACTCAATGCCAAAGCCCCGGGCAGCGACCGCCCTGAGCACGGCAGGATGCGGATTGGCCTTCATGGCAAAAAAGACCCGGTCGACCGCCCGCAGGCTCGCCAGACCGTCGAGGGCGTCACCAAGAGCGTCTTCGTCGAGGACATAGCGGGGAGTGCCAGCGGCGGCGAGGTCGAGGAGGTCCTGGCGACGAGTCCGCCACCACGAGGGCATATGGGCGGTGGTCAGCGACGGCGCCTGCTCTTCAAAGAGGCTGCGCCACGTGGGCCCAAAGACTTGTTTCGGCAGGGACGCGGTCGAAAACAGCAGAACATGCAACTCGCGAACGAGGCGTTCGGCATGGGACTCGTCGACGACAAAGGTGAGGTTGAGGTCTGACGCCGCCTGGGTGACGAGGTGCACCTGCTGCTCCTCGAACACGGCCAACGCAGGCGCGAGCTGGTGCAAGATCGCACGGATGCGACGACCCACAAGGCTGACGGCGGCACAGCCCCTCACGATACGGACGGAGCACAATTTGGACAGATCCCGCTCGAGCGCTTGCAGCGTGACGTCGTCGAGGGTGTTGGCAGCGGCATCGAGGGTGGCGGTGACGTTCATCTCGCTGGTGCTGACAAGGTCAACGGACAGGCCGCGGGCCTTGAAACAGGAGAACACGTCAGCCAGAAATCCGACCTGCTGCCACATGCCGCTGGTCTCCATCGACACCAGCACGACGCCGCGTTTGTGGGTGATCGCCTTGACCTGCCCTTCGCCGCCGAGGTCGCCGCCATCGACGGTGGTGCGGTCGCTCTCGGGGCGCTCGGTCCAGCGGACCTCCAGAGGAATACGATGGCGACGACAAGGGGGAATGGCCCGGGGATGCAGCACCTTGGCCCCCATCGAAGCAATCTCCTGCGCCTCGGCATAGCTCGCGTGTTTGACGAGCCGGGCCATCGGCATCAGCCGCGGGTCGGCGCTAAACACCCCGGGGACGTCGGTCCAGATCTCACAGCGGCAGGCCTGCAGCGACGCGGCAAAGAGCGCAGCCGATGTGTCGCTGCCGCCGCGGCCGAGCAGAACGGTGCTGCCGCTGGCGTCGGAGGCGATGAAGCCCTGAGTCATGATGACCCGGTGCTCTTCGTGCAGCGAACGGAAGCGCGCCTGCAAGGAGGGGCTGTCGTCGTCGGCGACGTCGGCGTTGAGCACCCGAGCGGATTCGCTGCGACGCTCATCGGTGATGCTGGTCAACGCGGTACGGGCATCGACCCACGCCGTTGGCAGGCCCTGAGCCGTCAAGAACGCGGCCCCCAGCCGCGTCGACAAAATCTCGCCCATGGCCATCATGCGAGCCACCAGGCGAGGAGAGGCCTCGCGCAACAGGCTCGCCCCGGTGGCCAGACGTTCAACCTCCAACAGGTCGTCGGCGACGAGGGCTGCGTCGACGCCGAGTTCGGTGGCCAACGACTCGTGGCGCTGACGAATGCCATCAAGCCGACGGCGCCAGCCGTCGCCGCCAGCGACGGCCTCCTGCAGCAAGCCCTCGAGGGCGTCGGTCATCTTGCTGACGGCGGAGCACACCACCACCGGCACGAGGCCGTCGTCACTTCGCCGCTGGGCTTGCGCGAGGATCGTGTGCCAGCGGGCGACGGTGGCCACCGACGTGCCACCGAACTTCAACACCACAAAGGGCTTGAGCGACGAC
>CAJBHN010000791.1 GCA_903952805.1 uncultured Myxococcales bacterium
GCCCCGATGGTGTCGGCCATGAACCACCTTGGCTACCGCGCGGCCGCCGTCGGCAACCATGAATTCGACTTCGGCCAGGGGGCTCTCGTCGAGCGCGCGCGCGACGCGTCGTTTCCGTTTCTCGGCGCGAATCTGGTGCAGACCGGCACCACCCAACAGCCGCCCTGGGCCAGGCCCTACGTCATCGTCGACGTTCCCATCGGTGGTGCATCTCAGGCGGTCGCGCGCGTCGCTGTCATCGGTCTCGCCTGCGTCGAATCTCCCGTGACCGCCGACGTCCGCAACATGGTGGGGCTGTCGTTTTTGCCCTACGCAGAGACCCTGGAGCGCTGGCTTCCCGAGGTTCAAGCCCGCGAGCACCCCGACGCCATGATTGTCCTCGCCCATGACAGCATTCGTGCCGTCAGGCCGCTGACCCCGCTGTTGCGCCGCCACGGCGTCCACATGATTGCCGCCGGTCATGAGCATCGGGCCAGTGTGGTCGTCGACGACAACGGCACCAATGACGCTGACGATGACGTTGTCATCTGCAATGCCGGACCGTATCTGCGCAGCCTCTGTCGGGTCGACCTGGACCAGCGCGACGGTCATACCGTTGGCCACGCCGAAAAAATCATCGAGGTGAAGAATGCCGTCGACGCGCCCGCGCCGGCCTTTGACGCCGAGCTTGACCGCATCTTGCAGGATGCCGAAGCCAGCGCCACCCGCATCGGCGGCGAGGTCCTGGTCGACAGCAAGAGACGCTTGAGCCGTGGCACCGATGGGGCGTTGGGACAGCTCCTCGTCGACTCCTGGTTGGAGGCCCTGCCCTATGCCCAGGTCGCCATCACCAACGCCGGCGGTGTCCGTCAGGACCTCGACGCCGGCCCACTGCGGATTCGCGACATCGTCTCGGCGCTGCCTTTCAATAACTTTTTGCTGGTTGTCGATGTCAGCGGCGCGGAACTCCGCGCATTGCTGGGCAACCCGGAAACTGTGGTTGGCGGTGTCACGTATCGTTTCACCGACGAGCCGGGTGGCACCCGCGTGGTCACCGAGGTCAAAGACGCCAACGGCATCCCCATCTCCGACGACCAATCTCTCAAGGTCATCATCAACGACTTCATGTACCGAGGCGGTGACCGGTACCGCTTCACGGACCAGGAGCCGGAAGACACCGCCGTGGATTGGCGGGAACCGATCTTTCGCCACCTGCGCAGCGTGAAAGCCAGCGGCCATGACCTCGACCGCGCCTGGGACCTGCGAGCCGTGCGGAACTGACGCCGAGCCCCCACTCGTCGGTCCCCATGCGCCGGGCGACGCGAATCGACGCGAATCGACGCGATGGTCTACCACCCGAGGCATCTGGGTGCCTCGGGTGGATCGCGATGACATCGCTGTGTCAGGGTCTTTGGTAATGATGAAAAAGCGTCTCGGTGAGCTGTTGGTTGATGCTGGTTTTCTCGATGAGATGCAGCTGCAATCGGCGCTCGCACATCAACGCCAGTGGGGCGGGCGACTTGGCCATGCCATCGTCCACATGGGCTTCCTGACGGAAGAACGCCTGACAAAGAGCCTGTCTGGGCATCTCAACGTGCCCATCGCCGATCCCCCCCCCGACGACCTGCACCCGCGAGTGCTGGGTGGAATCCCGGCAGAACTTGCCGCGAGACACGGCGTGTTTCCCCTTGGTTTGCGACGAGATGCGCGCGGCGAGCACCTCATCATCGCCATGTCGGACCCCACCAACATCGAGGCCATCGATGAGGTGCAATTTCTGACCGGAAGGAGAGTCGTCGTCACGTTGGCTGGTGAAAGCCAGATCGAGACATGGTGCCGACGCCATTATCATGGCGAGCGGCAGGTCCCCGAACAGCATTGGACGAACGCCGACGGTGCCCACGCCCAATCGATGGTGCAGTTTTCTGGACAAGAGGTCGAACTGGCCGTCGACGACGATGACATTCCGGTGATCACCGGCGCCATCGTCGGCGACGCCAGCCTCACGCCCGCTGCGAGCCTGCCTGCACCCTTTGCGGCCCCGACGCCGTTTTCGCTTCTGGAGACGCCGACGCTGGCCGCCGCACCCTTCGCCGCCGCACCCTTCGCCGCTGCACCCTTCGCCGCTGCACCCTTCGCCGCCGCACCCTTCGCCCCAGCTGGCGTCGTTGCCTCCCAGGCGACAGGCTCGCCCAGTGGGTTCGCCATGCTCGACCCGTTGCCCCCTGGACCGGCCGATGGTGGCTGGAGCAGCCAGGTCGAAGCACGACTCAAGGCGCCAACGGCGCCGTCCGCAGCACCTGTGTTTGGTCCTTCGGGAGGCTTCCTCGGCCAGGAAGACGACAGCGAGCAAGAGCTTGGCGCTCCGGCATGGCCCCCGGTGCCTCCGGTGGCAGCGGCGCCCCCATCGCCGTTCACGTCGTCCTCACCCTTCAGTCCCACCAGCGGACCGCCGTCGTTTGGGCTCGCGCCAACCCCCTTGATGGCGCCGGTTGCCTCTGGTCACCAGTCGTCGTCGAACTTCAGTGCGCCGGCGACCGTCGACGTGGCTCCGAGCTCGGCCGAGGACATGCCCGTCATGGAACTCGATGAGCTCGAAATGGTCGAGCCTGAGCCTGAGCCTGA
>CAJBHN010000792.1 GCA_903952805.1 uncultured Myxococcales bacterium
CCAAGCTTGGCTACGCCCAGCTTGAGCACGACGGTCAGCCCTTTTTCATCAAGCTCTTGCAGACCGTGCCGCAAGAAGATTGGACCGGCGCCAAGCTCGACGTCACCACGTGGGAGGACGAGGCGAGCTTCCTGGTGAAGATCATCGATGGCCTGCGAGGGGTCAGCCTGGCCCTCGTGATGTTGCTTGCCGTGGTCATCGTCGTCGGCATTTCCAATACGATGACGATTGCGGTGCGCGAGCGCACCAAGGAGATTGGCACGCTGCGGGCCATCGGCATGGAGCGCTCACGCATCTTGCTGATGTTTTTCATCGAGGCGACCATCCTTGGTTTCCTGGCGTCGGGGGCAGGGGCTGTCTTTGGCGCGCTGGTGGCCTGGGGCATCGACGCCGCGACCATTCGCGTTGATGTCGAAGCAATGCGCGTGGTGCTGTTGTCTGACACCCTGCACCTGGTTCCCCGCGTCATCGACATCGTCGTCGCTGTCTTCACCTTGACGGTGGTGTCCGCGGGGGCTGCGTTTCTGCCGGCGTTGCGAGCTGCCCGCGTCGCTCCGGTCACGGCCATGCAGTCCGCCGAGTGACTGCAGTGACTGCCTCCACCGTCTGCACCATGACCGCGAACAGGAGTCATCCCATGCGTCTTCCGTCTCTTGCCCTCCACGCTTTCGCCCTGTTGTTGACGTGTGTCGGGCTGACGTCATCGGTGGCCCGGGCGGCGCCCACCGACGCTGAACTGCAGGCGATGCTCAAGGTCGTCGACGATCGTCAGCAGAATCAGGGCGACTACCGCTCAGTGGCGTACCTCGAGCAAAAAGAGCGCGGCAAGGCCGACACCGCGTTTGAAATCACGTTCTTTCGCCGTGACGCCGACGACAAGCTGATGATTCTGTTCACCAAGCCAAAGACCGAGGCCGGCAAGGGCTATCTGCGCCTCGACAAGAATCTGTTTTTCTATGACCCGACGGTGGGCAAATGGGAGCGCCGCACTGAACGTGAGCGCATCGGCGGAACCAGCTCGAATCGGCAGGACTTCGACGAGAGCCGCCTCGCCGACGAGTACGTCCCCGGCTACGTCGCCGAAGAAAAGCTCGGCAAGCTTGAGGTGCATCATCTGACGTTGAAGGCCAAAGACGGCGTCGACGTGGCGTTTCCCATGGTGGAGATTTTCATCGACAAGAGCTCGGGCAATATCCTGAAGCGGCAGGACAAGGCTTTGTCGGGCAAGCTGTTGCGCACCACCTACTACCCAAAATGGTCCAAGCTCTATTCGGAGTCCAAAAAGGCCGACGTCTATTTTCCAGCCGAAATCCGGATTTTTGACGAGGTTGAAAAGGGTACCAGCAGCACGATCGTCTTCAGCGAGACCGATTTGCGTCCCCTCGACGCCAACCTGTTCACCAAGGCCTGGCTCGAGTCGAAGTCGCGCTGAGGGTCGCTGGTTCGCTGCTATTTGGAGGAAATCGTGACGACCTGGTTGGTGCTGACCGCCGTTTTGGCATTGCAGGGACCGGTGGAGGGAGACCGGGAATCGGACATGTTTGGTGATGCGTCGTCGGAGACGCCGCCATCCGACGCCCCGGCGATGGCTCCCGTTGCAACACAAGGCGACGATGACCGCGACGCGGCCCTTTTTGGCGGCAACGCGACCGAGGGTGTGCCGTCCGCCGCGCCGTCGCCATTGCCGTCGTCCACGACGCCAGGTCTGATGGAGGACCTGGAGTCGTCGCTGGCCATCGGCGGCCAACTCTTTTTGCGCATGAATGGCAGTTTTCGGGAGGGAGTCTCCGTCAACGACGGCGCCATCACCGGCCCATCGCTGCTTGACGCCTTCGCCGATGTACGACCCAACGAGCGGGTGCGGGCCTATGCCCAGCTGCGTTTCAACTTCGACTACACGGTATTGCCCGGTGAGAAGAACGCCTTCGGCGCCGATCAAGTGCCCTTCTCGCTGCAGCTGGCCCAGGCCTGGACGAAGTTCGACCTCGGGCAGGTCGCCTACATCACGGCCGGTCGTCAACGCATTCGCTGGGGCACCGGTCGCTTCTGGAATCCCACTGATTTCATCAACCAGGAAATCCGCAACTCCGTCGACTTCTTCGACCAGCGCGTCGGCGTCGACCTCGTCAAGGTCCATTTCCCTTTTGAGGCCC
>CAJBHN010000793.1 GCA_903952805.1 uncultured Myxococcales bacterium
CTTCGCCTTCGCCCTCTCCCTCGCCTTCACCCTCGGCACTCCCTGGACCGTCGTCACAAGCGATGCCGGTCAGGCCGCTCAGGCAGGCCATGCTGACGGCGGCGAGGGAGGCCCGGGCGGGGCAAGGCGGACGCGCGAAGTACATGGATCACACGTAGCATGCGGCGTACCCCTGGTTCGCCGCGCGGCCGATGGCGGTGGATCCAGGCCGACGCCGTTGCCCCCGTTGCCGCCTTCGCTTTCGGGGTGTCGAGTCTACAGATCGCCTGTGGAGTCCAGACCCCAGCATCCGCCGGCCCCCAACCTGGGGAGCGCAGTCCCCACACCCTCGACCACGTTCGCCCGCAAGGCCCTGCGATCCCATCCCAAGCGGCCCCGTGTCTCGCCTGCGGACGCCCCCCCATCAACCTGGCAGGGTTCTCGCATCGATGGCTTCGAAGACAGAGGAGACCACCATGCGCCCTTTTACGCTCACACTCTCGGTACTGGCCCTGGCTGCTGCCCCGCTTTTGGCCCAGGACGCCCCGCCGTCGGGTGAGTGCACCGGCGACTCCACCGACCCGGCCTGCGGGGCCCCGGAGCAGACCGGTGGCGGCGGCTGCGGCTGTGGCGGCGGTTCCATCCTCATCGCCTTCACCGACCAGGGCGACTCCTACCAATACGCCGACGACTTCGACGACGACGGCCAGGAAGACGCCCAGGACAACTGCCCCTTCAACTTCAATCCCGACCAGCTCGACGTCGACGGCGACGGCTTCGGCGACGCCTGCGACTTCTGTCCAGCGATTGCGGCCCCCAGCGAGGGTGGCGTCGCCATTCAGCGCGATACCGACGCCGACGGCATTGGTGATGAGTGCGATGACGATGCCGACAACGACAACGTCGCCAACGCCGCCGACAACTGTCCGCTGGTCATCAACGGCAGCCAGACCAACAGTGGCGGCAGCGACGCCGGTGACGCCTGTGACACCGACGACGACGGCGACGGCTGCCTCGACGCCGTCGACAACTGCCCCCTGCGGGCAGCCGTCAACTGCACCGACGCCGGCGCTGTGGTCTCCGATGAGTGCTTCGCCGACCAGGACGCCGACGACATCACCGACGCCCGCGACAACTGCATCGCCCAGCCCAACGTCGACCAGGCCGACACCGACGGCGACAGCATCGGCGACGCCTGCGACCAGGACCTCGACAACGACACCATCGACAACCGCATCGACAACTGCGTGCAGGTCCCAAACCTCGACCAGGCCAACGACGACCGAGACAGCCTGGGCAACGCCTGCGACAACAAGCTCTGCTACGTCGTCGACGGTGATGAGCTGAACTGCCTGGATCCGGTGGCGCCCTTCGCCGTCCGCGCCAGCCTGTCGGAGCAGCGCCTCGAGGGTGTCGAGACCGGCGACGAGGTCCTGCTGCACATTTTTGCGAACCGCGAAAACAAGGCCATTCGCTACACGTGGACCGTCGTCGAGCAGCCCAGCGACGGCAATGCGGCCATCAGCCAGCCCAAGGGCGGGGTCTCCTACAGCAACGGCATCCAGTACGTCTACGAGAGCGATCGCCGCGCCACCTTCGCCGCCCGGGTCCCCGGCACCTACACGGTGGAACTGCTGGCCGAGCTGGCCTTTGACGACGACGAGGGCTACGAAATCAAGACTTCGAAGAGTCGTGTGGTCATCGACGTCGGTGGCGCTGTCCTTGGCGATGGCTGCTCACAAACGGGGGCCAGCACCTGGTTGGCCGTCGGCGTCTTCGGCCTCGCGGTCGGGCTGCGTCGTCGCCGCCGCTGAGCTTGAATGAAAACGCGTCAGGCGGGGCCATCGGTGACGACGGCCCCGCCTTTCTTGTTCCGCAGGTCGTCGAGCAGAGCTGAAACTGCTACAAGCACCCAGGAGCACACGATGCACCGACGGTTGGCGAGTCGCTCGATGGTGGTGGGCTTGATGGGCTTGGTGGCCTTGGTGGCCGTGGTGCTGGCCGCCAGCTGTACCGATCGACAGTTGGTGCCGGTGGAGCTTGAGCAGCCGACCGTGGTCGACGACCTCGTCGACATCGAAGCCTCCTTCTGCACCCGTCCGGTGCAAGACGTGACCTTCCCCGTCAAGCTGTTGTTGGTGCTCGATACGTCGGGCTCGCTGCAGTTCACCGACCAGGCCGGCCTGCGTCGGGTGGCGGTGCGCCAGCTCATGAGCAGCCTGGCGACCCAAGACGATTTGTTGGTGGCGACCATCGGCTTTGGCAGCAACGTCAACACCGATCCGCCGGTGGCGCCGGGCACGCCGCTGTATGTGCCCGCCAGCCAATGGGTCGAGCCGCCCTTTGTGGGGTTGGCCGACGTGCAGACCAACTACCATGGGGCATTGGCGGCCGTGAAAAGCCATGTGCTCAACGACCTGTTGACCAGCGATCCCGCTGAAATCAGCCGCACGAAATACGTGATCATCTTTTTCTCTGATGGATCGCCAACACCGAAATGTTGCATCACCGTCGACGAGACAGTCGGTGATGTGGGTGAGCAGGCCTACGGGTGCGCTCCCGAATCGTACGAGGTGGCGGTCCCCGGTGTGCGCTATTGCGAAGGCGAACCCGAACAGCGCCTGTGCAATGCTGAAAACGACGGCGCGGAATTTCTCGAGCGTTTCCGTGACGCCAATGTGGGCCAGACGGTGCCGGACTACGGCGACGGCGTCTTGACGGCGCTCAATGAATTGGAGCCCAGCGACAATTACAATCGCAGCTACCAGATCGAAGATTTGGTGACTGACGTCATGGATCTCGGCGAGGAATTCGGCGTCGGTGAGATGCGCATGCATACCGCGCTGCTGTTTGATTCCACCTTGCCCGACGACGTGAAGGAGATCTTTCGCCTCAACCGTTGTCGCAGTGAGCGCTTGCTGCAGCGCATGGCTGAACTCGGCAACGGTCTGTACCGCGACTTTGAAGGCGGCGAAGACATCGATTTCCTGTCGTTCAACTTCACGTCCCTCAAGCAGTCTTTCACGTTGCTGCGGGCCTATGCCCAAAACGTTTCGGCCTTGCCGCCCGCGGTCGCAGGCAACGTTGTCCGCGAGGTGCAGGTGCTCGATTTCCGGCCCGACACCGACGGCGATGGTCTCGACGACAGCGAAGAACTCGGCCTCGGCACCGACGTGGCCGTGTCCGATAGCGACAAGTTGGTGGTGCAGCCGTCGGTCACCCAGACGCCGGCGCCCATCTTGGATCCGGCGGCGTGGGGGGATGGCTGGTCGGACCTGTTTGAGGCCCGTCGTGTGACGGTGGGATTTGATCCCCGCTTCCAGAGCCTGCCCGTTGAGGATTGCCCAGATCTCGACGTCGTGCGGGGCATCGACCAGCGCGACATCGACGCCGACGGCCTCAACGGCTGCGAAGAAAACCTGCTCGGAACCGATCCCAAGCGCGCCGACAGCGACGGCGACGGCTTCACCGATGGCGTCGAGCATCGATTCAACACCAACGCCGTCGTGGCTGAGGGCAACCGCGACGACGACTTCGACGGCGTCCCCAACGCCGACGAACTGCAGCGGGGTACCAATCCCAAGTTGCCCGATCTCGCCCTCAAGGAGAGGGCAGGCATCCGCTACGAGGTGAGCAACACCGGCCCAACGAGCGACGGCCGCACCTGCTACCGCGCGGTCGCGCGCGGCGTGCATCTGGCCTCGACATCGCCCCGCTTCCTCGGCGGGCGCTCGGGCTATAACGATGTGCTGTTTTGGCTGGCCGAGGCGCCGTCGGACGCGGCCTCGCGAATCGAAATGCGGGTGGCCTGCCACCGCGCCCAATACCTCGCACCGTCGTTGAAGAACCCCGCCAACGGCAAGATCGTGTTCACCGAAGACGACTTCATCGACCTGGCCGATCCCGCAGACCTGCAGCGCGTCGTCGACGGCGAAGACCTCTGCAACGGCCTGGAGGTCAGATGACGGTCTCGATATCTGCTCGTCACGCTGTTCGTCATGCTGTTCGTCATGCTGTTCGTCATGCTGTTCGTCATGCTGTTCGAGGCCTTGCCACGGCCATGGTCGTCGTTGCGCTGTCGTCGTGTACCAACGCCAACCTGGAGCCGATTCCGCCTGCCGACGAGGGTCGCGCCGACAACAAACTCAGCGTCGACGGCCGCTTCTGCACCACCGATCCAGACGACCTCGCCTTTCCGGTCAAGTTGCTGTTTGTTGTCGACGAATCGGCCTCAATGGAAGCCACCGACCCCGACGCCACCCGCTCCGACGCCCTCGTCGACGTCATCAATTCGGTCTTTGATGTGCCCGGTGTCGAGATCGGCATCATTGGTTTTGGCCTCGGCGTGACGCCCCATACCGAGAAGTGCGACGACTACGGCAACGTCGGCCCTGACGGCGTCAGCGGCACCGCCGACGATGTGCCGCGCAGCAATTGTCGGGCGGGCTTTGCCCCACCATCTCAGGCCATCGCCGGCGCCATCGAGACCGGCGAGGCCGCCGGGACCACCGATTTTCTGGGCACCCTCAACAGCGTCATTGCGTTTCTCGCCGACGATATGAGTCAGAGCGATCCGCTGGCGCTGCAAAATGCTCGCTACGCCGTGATATTTTTGTCCGACGGTTTGCCAGACGCCGACGGCAGTTTCGACCCCATTGGCACCTGTCGCGATGCAGCTGAATGGGAACGGGCTGGCGAGACCGTAGACAATGCCGGCGTCGTCACCGCCGTCGGCGATTTGCTGGAGCAAATCGAGGAATTGGCCAGGCAATATGACGTGCGTGAGCTGACGTTCAACGCCGCCTTCGCCGCTGCTGCGCAAACCCAGGCCCCCATCAAGGCCTGTGGCAGCACGTTCATGCGGGCGATGGCCAAGCAGGGCAAGGGCGTTTTTCGTGACTTCTCGTCGGGAGAGGCCATCAACTTTCTGTTCATCGACTTCACGAGCTTCAAGCGCATCTTCGCGATGAAGAGTTTTCTGGCTGCCAACTTGAGCGCGGCCCCGTTCTCGTTGGCCATTGGCGTCGACGACCGCGTGCAATCCGACGACCCCACCCTCGCCAGGGGCATCATCGACAGCGACGCCGATGGCCTGCCTGACGAGCAGGAAAAGCTCATCGGCACCGATCCCGAGCAGCAGGACACCGACGCCGACGGCTTCAGCGATCTGCTCGAGCATCGTCTGACCATTTCCGGCCTCGATCCCCTCGATCCCACCGACGCCGATTGTGGCGCTGAGGTCGACAAAGGCGACTTCGACGGTGACGGGCTGCGCGATTGCGAAGAGCGTTTCTTTGGCACCAACGTCCGCGCCTACGACACCGACAACGACGGCTTCGGTGACGGCGTCGAGGTGATGTTCGGACTCAATCCTGCCATCGACGATACCCTGTTCGATGTCGATTTCGACGGCGTCCGCAACAGCAATGAATTGCGGGCGCACAGCCGGGTCGACAATGACGACGTCATTGAGTTGTCCGAGCACGCGTATCGCTATCGAATCGTGGAGGACGGCCTGGAAGGCAGCTCGCTGTGCTACACGTTCACCGTCGACAACATCGCGCTGGCCACCACCACCGGCGCCCGGCCAAGCGATAGCCCGGTGGCAGCGCGGGGGCTGGCAGGTGGTGCAATGCTCGCGAACGAAAATCGAATCGTGTTCGAGGTCACCGAGGAGCCATTCGACGCCCCCGGCGAAGCTGGTGTGGCCCGCATTGCCTGTGCACGCGCTCGCTTCAACGACGCCGAACAACTGCGTGATCCCGCCAATGGCACCATGACGCTTCCGCCCGAGGCGTTCGTGCCGGCCAATGAGTTCGACCCCGCGGTGCATTGCATCGACCCCTGACGCAGGGCTTGACCTTGCGGGAGTGAACGGAAATGCGTATGTGGCGACGTGATTTTCTCTATCGGACGGTGTGCGCGGCCCTGGGCCTCATGACGACGACCGCGTGCCCTCCACCGGTGGTGGAGCCACCGCCACCAGCGACGGTCGACGAGTGCGAGCTCGACTTGAACTTCGATACCACCGGCGCCGAGGTGCTTGGCGCCGACGTCGCCACCGGGGTGTTGTGTCCGGCCTTCGATCAAGACCTGTTCGCTTTTGAGGTGCTGGAGCCAGGTACCATCGCCACGATTCATGTGTCGATGTCGACGCCAGTGACAGCGGTGAATCCTGCCTATCGCATCGTCAAGGACAACGGCTCCGCCGAGGGTGCGCCCACGCCCTTTGCCGGCGAAGACCCCAGCAAGAGTGCGGGCGAGGCGACAGACTTCACGGTGTCGCATCGACTGGAGGAGGCCGGCCGCTACTACGTGCTCATCTTTGACAGCCGTTTCGTCGACGACGGCTTCGACATCAGCAACCCCTATTCGTTGTCGGTGACATTGACGCCCGACCCCGATGGCAACGAAGACAACAACACACCCGCGACAGCGACCAGGCTGACCAACGGCACGGCGGTCACGGGGCAGATCGCTACGACCAATGACGACGATTGGTTTGTGGTGTCGGTGCCTGCCGGTGCCAAACTGGCGGATGTGCAGCTGAGTGCCGCGACCGACACGGGCATTCAACACGAGCTCGTGGTGTTTGCCGACGATGGTCAGACCCAAATCATCAGCGGCCAGGCCAGCGACTCAGGCCCCGTCGTCGGCTCGTC
>CAJBHN010000794.1 GCA_903952805.1 uncultured Myxococcales bacterium
CTGCATCATGTCGGCGCTCTCGTCGACAGTGTCTGCGAAGACCACGAGGACGGGCACGTCACGGTCGCGCAGGCGGTCCAGCAGGCTGCGCTGTTGAAAGCTGGGTTGGGCAATGACGAGGTCGGGGGTCAGCGCGAGGATCCCCTCCAGGCTGGCGTCGGTGTAGCCGCCGACCACCGTGCGCTGCCGGGCCTCGGCCGGGCGGTCACAATAGCGGGTGACGCCGACGACGTTTTCACCGGCGCCGACGACAAAGATCGTCTCGGTGACCGCCGGTGACAACGACACGATGCGCCGCGGACCGGCGACGGGCGGGCGGGCCTCGCCATGAAAGTGCGCGCGGCGCGACGCGGGCGTCGACGTGGTTGTCGACGCGGTTGTCGACGCGGTGTCGCGTGGCGTCGCCAGCGCCGACGTCGACGCCAGCCCCGGCAACAGCGCGACAAACATCATGGTCGCTGCCGACACCTTCATGGCGCCCCGCCGGCAAATGAAAACGGCACCAATTCCGCCGACAGCGAAAACAGGCCGTAGCCGCCGTCGTCGTCGCAGGCGAGATCGACCAGGCCGCGACCGGGCCCGTCGGTCAGTTGACGGGCCGGGCCGTTGTCGAGGGGGCTGCGCTGGACCCGGCCGCTGAACCAGCCGGCCACGACATCGTCGCCGTCGGTGACGGTCAGGGCGAAGACGCTGTCGATGGTGGTGGTAGGCTCGGTCGAGCGTTGCTCGACCAGGGTGGCGCTGTCGAAGGCGCGCACGGTGCCGTCGAGGAGGTCTCCCGTCACGAGTTCCTGGTTGGCCCACACGATGGGGCCCGGGGTGTGATCCGTCAGCACGCTGTTGCCGTCGACGACGAGTGACCCGGTGGCTGGCGTCAGCACGCGCACGAGCCCGCCGGGGCTCTGTTGGCGGTGGCCATCAACGCCCACGACAAAGCGGCCGGCGCAGCTGACCACGACGGTGTCGTCAGTCACAGCGACGAGGCCGCCCGGATTTTCACAGGGCAACACGACCCGACCGGTCTCCTGCAGGCTTTCGCCGTCGCCAGTCACTGTGAAGCGCGTCAACAGTCCCGGGCCGCTGAGCATGGGCTCGGTGCTCGACGTCGAGTAGGCCAACAGATTGGCCCACACCACCAACACCGACGAACCCACGGCCACGACGGCCTGGGGCGTGCGCGGCGTCATGCGGCTGACGACGACGTCAGCGACGCCGTCGGCGTCGACATCGGCCGGGTCGCGCAGGGTGACGGGCGGCTCGACGTCGATGGGGGATGGGCTGATGACCTCGGTGATGAGACGCATGGGAGTGGCACATGGATCGACCAGGGCCAGGCTGTGGTGGCCAGGCAGGGTGACGACGGCGCGGGCCAAATCGGTGTTGTCGCCAGCGATGGCGACATCCCATGGCGTGCTCCCCACGCCGAGGAATGCCGACGCGACGTCATCAAGGCCTGCGGGATCGACCCGCTCCAGGCGTGCCTCTCCCGACGACACCACCAACAGGCGCGCACGCCCACCGCAGCGCAGGGGCATGACGCTGTTGGGGGTGGTGCCGGTCGCGATGACAGCCTCGTCAAGGTCGACCACGTCGAAGGGCGTCGGCGGGCAGCCGGTCAGCACGGTCGAGACCACGACCGTGATGATGGCGACGACGGCGGCGACATCGAGGCGAACAGCAGCACGGTTCATGAGCGCACCTCCAGGCCAATGAACAAGAGCCTGCCGGGCAGGGGCAGCAGGTTGACGTCGGTGGCGGTCTGCACATCGAGGGCGTTGTGCACATGCATGGTCAGCCCGAGTGACGACGACAGCGGCACCCGCGCCATCACATCGACCAGCGCGTAGGGGGCACTTGGCAGGGTGCCGAAAATGGTCGACGGGGCAGCACCGCGGGCGGTGATGGTGGCGCGCGTGAAGGCGGTGTCGTCGCCGACAGTGACGGCGGTCCGCAGCGCCAGCGGTGGCGCGGTGGGCAGAGGGGCGTTGGTGGCCTGCACCTGGCTCCACAGCAATGACGCGGCGGTGTCGACGCCGAGGAGCCGGTGGGGGCGGGTCCGCAGCAGCAGTTCGCTGCCCGCGCGCAGCGCAGGGCCGGTGTTGCGGGGGCGCACCACAAAGGCGTTGTCGTTGACGATGACGATGGCGTCGTCGAGCCAGGAGCCAAACGCCGTGGCCGCCAGCAGCATTGGCAATGACGGCACAGCGATGGTGGCGCCGAGTTCGACATCGGTGACCGCCTCGGGGCGCAGGTCGGGGGCAGCCACCAGGAAGCCCGCCGGGGCGAAGCGCTCGTCGAGGGTCGGCGCCCGCGCCGCGCGACTGACGCCGACGAAGGCGCCGACTTCGCCGCCGCCGCCGTCGTGCCCATCAGCCACAGCGGTGCGGATCAGGGTCGCGCGCAAGCCGCCGGTGGGCAGCCAGGTGGGACCTCGCTGGTTGGCAGCGCCACTGCGGTTGGCGGCATCGTCGCCGACATCATGGTCGTCGTCGTCGTCGTCGTCGTCGACGACCTGCACAGCGGCTCGACCGTCCAGCTTCAGCAGCCAGCGTGCCGCCAACGGGAGTCTCAGCCCCGCCATGCCGCTGGCCTGCGCCTGCTGACGGTGGGCGGCGTCGTCGACATCAGCGCCGCCGACGCCAACGTCGACGCTGGTCATCAGCATGACATCATCACGAGTGACGACGTGGTCGGTGACACCGAGGCCGATGGTGCCGCTGCGACCCGTGATGCGGTCGGCGTTGCGGTTGCGGTTGACGCCGGCGGTGGCGTCGCTGGTGGCGCGGTCGCTGCCTGTGACGCTGCCCGACACGTGGGTCGTGTGTCCTGGTTGCGCATGCTCGACGACGGCACCGACCATGCCGAGGGTGTTGTGGGCCCGCAGCGTCAACGGGGCGGTGGCGAAGCCGGCGACGCCGCCGTCGCTCCAGGCGCCGGCGGTGACGAGCCGGGCCTGCAGCTGGCCTCCGATGGCCGCGGGCGCGTCGCCGGCGGTGTCGGTGACGACGGCGACGCGGGCCCGGCGCTGATCGTTGTTGGCGCGCACCAGGGCCACGCGGTCGACAGCGCCGCCGGTGACAAATGGAAAATCACCCCGCGATGTGCCGACGTCGACGGCGGCGACGGTGCTGCCGGCCGCCACCGGCACCCGCACGCGCCCACCCAACTGCAACGTCGACAGCTCGCCGACGACCAGGTGCAGCTGTGAGCCGGGGGCGCCCCGCATCGACAATGTGCCCGCCAATGAGCCGCCGACGGCGCCAACGTCGATGACGGCGCGGCCGAGGCTCAAGGGCAGCAGGCTGGCGTCAACGCCACCGGCGACGGGATCGTTGAAGCCCAAGCCCGCGACGTCGACGAGGAGGCGCGGACCACCCAGGCCCCGCAGCAGGGGACGGCTGCTGGACAAGGGGCCGCCGTCTCTCGCGAGGGCGACGCCGGGGACGCCGAGCAAGGCCCCTTCGGCGTCGACGACGCTGCTGGTATCGACGCTGACGGCACCCGACGGCGACGACGCCGCGGGGGCGGGCGCCACCACGACGGTCTCAGCCGGTGGCGAGGACAACGGTGGGGCGGCCGCTGCGCTCAGCGCCATCGTCATCGCCAACAGCGTCGGCGCCGACCGTGTCGAGCGTGACCGGGCCTGCCTGGGTTCGGGTGCTGATGCGCTCACGGCGCAGCGGGCTCGCGTCCGATCTGCAGCAAGCGACCCTGGCCGTCGTCGTCAAGCACCACCAGCACGGCGTCGCCGATGGCGGCGATGGCGGTGACGCTCGAGCAGCGGTCAACGGTCAGCAGGGTCTGGGTGGCGTCGGCGACGATGACGCCAGCGTCATCGCGCACCGGCACCACGGCCACGCGGCTGGGAGCGAAGGTGGCAGGGTCTGCCTCGATGACGACGAGGTCGCGACCAAGGGTGGCCGCGCCAAGGACGACGCCGATGGTGGCGATGGGCGTCGCTGGCAGCGTCGGCTCGACGCGGTCGGCCCCAAAGGCACCAAAGATCGCGCTCGTGGGAACGGCGAAGAATTCATTGGTGAAGGTGCCCGGGTTGAGGTTGTAGCGGCCGACGAAGACGAGGTCGGTGCCGACGGCGACGTATGACGACGCCTGCGCCGTGCCGAGACCGAGCACGGTGACGGGTTGTGGGGTCTCGATGTCGTCGAGGCCAAAGAGAGCGGCGTCGCCGGTGGCGCTGCCCAGGGTGCCTAGCCCAAGGCCATTGACGATGACGCGGGTGACGATGCCGTCGCTGAGGGCAGCCGCCGAGAAATTCCCTGGCGCGTCGAGAAAGGTGTTTTGCGTGATAGCGCGGTTGTGCACCACCAGCGTGCCGCTGGCGGCGGCACCGGTGAAGCCGGCAACAAAGCTGTCGTCGGTGGCCACCAGGGTCGGGCTGGTGAAGTCGCTGTCGTCAAAGTCTGGCGGCGCCAATGCGGCGGGGATGGCATCGCTGAGCGCCAGGTCGGGCCAGTCGCCAAAGCCCTCGACGCTGAGATCATGGTGCAGCGCAAACACGCTGTCGCGCACGTCGCTTTTGCCGTTGTCACGGCGCAGCACGGCGATGGTTGCCCAGGCGTCCGGGCTCTGGGGGGCTTCGCTGGAGGCCACCACCACAAAGCCTGCGCCCAGGGTGGCGGTGCCCAGGACCGGGTCGCCAGCCGGGCACGGCTCGCCCTCGCCTTCGCCCTCTCCTTCGCCTTCGCCCTCACCTTCGCCTTCGCCCTCTCCTTCACCTTCGCCCGAGCTCACCGCTTCGGTGCAGCCGCTCACGGTAGGGAGCGCACCTACCAAAACACACATCAGGAGTGGACGGAACACACAAACACACACACGCATCATCGCGAGCAACTCCACAGCGGGCAGACGCCGGGAGCTCCCACGACGCAGGATGCGACGATGGAAACAGGGCGAGCTGACCGTTCGCGCGGCGCTCGTCACTCCCCGCAGGGTCGGTCTCCTGGCTCGCAGCAGCTCTCGTCCCCTTCCCGGATTGCTCCAGTGGCATTGACGGAACCGTGTCGACGACTGCTCGTCGACGGCTGCTCACAGTGGCGGAACCGCGCCGGAATCCCACGAATGGTCACCGGCTTCCCAAATCGCCTGGCCAACGACGTCATTGACGTCGACGACGGGCGATCACCCTGCGTGCGTATCGATTGAATCAGCAGATAACCGCGTCACGGCCGGGGCGTCAATGACCAAAGTCCTGGCGACAGGTGCCGGTCATCGGCCGGCCGGTGCGGCGGCGGCTTTGTCGGCGACCTCGTCGAGGCTGAGGGGGCCGGGGCCCGCCTGCAGACGGCTGACGCCGCCCACGACGAACACGTCGGTTCGTTCAAGACGGACCGACCCAGCAAAAAAGCCGCCCGGCAGCTGGCGGGACGAGCCGGGGCTCGTGATGACGTCGACGGCGCCGTCGTCGTCACGGCCATGCAGGCGGATGAGGTCGCCGTCGGTGTCGGGCAACAGCACCGTGCGGTCGCCGGGACCAGGCAGGTCGTCCACGAGGCGCGCTCCCGTCGGAGGGGCCAGCAATGCGCCAAAGGTCGTCGACCTCGGCAGCGCGCGGGATCGCACCATGGCCCGCGAGGCGAGGCTGTCGTCGTCGAAGGAGGCGACGACGGCCACCCAGCGGCCGGCGCGGGCGAAACCGACGGGGGCGGCGACGGCCTTGAAGCTCTCGGCGAGGGGAACGCCTTCGAAGTTCACCAGCTGTCGCACGATGGTGGCGCCGGCGGGGACGAGGGCGCCGGGGACGGTGAAGCCGGCGAGGATCAGGCCATCGGTCGCGCCGTCGGGCAAGACCGCCAACACGGCGCTGCGTTCGAGGGGCGATTGGGACGGTCGGACGTCGACGACAGCTGCAGTACCGAACGGTGGCACCAGTTCGTTGACGTTGCCGTCGCCGTCGCGGTCGTCGCGGTCGGCCACCAGGGCTGCGCGGGTCTGCACACCGGTGCTGACGATGGTGGCGTCGACGGTTTCGCTGTTGCCCAACAAGGTCAGGGCGAAGTCCACCGGATCACCGCCGAGGGCCAGGTTGATGACGGTGTTCTGTTCGGCGCGGTCTTCCAACGCGAGCACGAAGGATGGTCCCTCGGCCACGACGGCCTCGGCGCGGGCGCGAATGACCTGCTGCCCCACGAGCGGCAGCGTGGCTTCGAGGCTCATGGTCTCGGGCAGGGCCACGGGGAGCTCGCCGATGACGGGGACGGTGATGGCCGCGTTGACGACCTCGCCGAGCAGGCGCGCCAAGGACAATTCGCCGGGCGACGACACGGTTGGCACGATGAGGCCGAGGCCGACGGCGCCGGTTTCGTCGCCGGTGGAGCTGACAGTGACGGCGACGACGGGGACACCAGCGGGTGATGCTGCCGGTGGCAGGGGGAGGCGCCAGGAGCCGAGCAGTGGGGCATCACCGATGAGCACGACGCCCCGGCCGTCGCTGGCGCGGGCGGCGATGCTTGGCTGGACCGGCAGGCCTGGCAGACGCACGACGCCGTCGTCGTTGGCGAGCATGACCACGCCATCAACGACGACGCTGGCGCCGGCTACAGCGCCGCCGTCGCTGTCGACCACGACGACGACCACTTCGTCGGCGTCGGCGGGCTCCACCACGACGATGTCGACGACCACGTCGCCCATCAGCACGTTGGTGTGACCCGCCGTCAGGGCCCGCAGGGTGGCCTGGTTGGCAAAGACGTCGACATCAATGACGGCGGTGTTGTCGCTGCGGGCCGTCATGGTGGTGTCCAGCGGGGCGCCGGCCTCGTCGTAGGCCTGGGCGTTCATGGTCAGGCTCTCGCCGACAAACAGCACGCGTTGGCAGCCACCGACAGCGCACAGGCCGACGGCATCACCGACGCGGGTGGCGGAGGCAGCGACGGGGGCTGGCGCGTCGACGCAGCGGAGATTGACGCAGCGCTGTCCGTCGTCGCAGTCGGATTCGCTGCGACACCCGGGTTGGCGCACGCAGCGTCCGCCGACGCACTCATCGTCGAGGTCGCTGCAGTCGACGTCGTCGAAGCAGCCGTCGACGGGGCGGCAGTGGTCGTCGAGGCAAATGCCATCGAGGCCGCAGGCGGCGTCGTTGCGGCACAGGGGGCGCTCGACGCAACGCACCGGGTCGCCCTCGAGGTCGCAGCGCAGATTGGCGTCGAAGCACCCCTCGTCGCTGGCGCACGGTGTAAACGTCTCGCAGCGACCGGCGGTGCACAGCACGTTGTCACCGTCGCAGTCGGCCGGCTGCTGGCATTGCTCGGTGATGCAGATGTTGCCTTCGCAGATGCCGCCGCCGATGCAGGTGGCGTCGTTGAGGCAACGGGCCAGGCAGCGACCGTCGACGCAGGTGTTGAGGCCAAACCCTCCCAGGCTGACGCCGCAGTCGGCATCGGCGACGCAGGCCGGACGGCAGGCGTTGTCGACGCACAAGGCGCCGTCGTCGCATTGTCCCTCGTCGAGGCAGGTAACGCGCGGGGCGCAGGCCCCCTCGATGCACAGCCGAGTGCCACATTGCGCGTCGATGGTGCAGGCGGCGAAGCCGCACACGCCGTCTTGGCAGACGCGGCCGGAGGCGTCGCCGTCGAGGGCGCAGTCGAGTTCCACGGTGCAGGGCGGTGGCGGCGGTGGCGGCGGATCGTCGCACACGGCGTCGTCGTTGCAGACGAAGCCGGGGGCGCAGGGGCCGTCGCGGCAATCGTCGCCCTTGAGGCCAAACGGCGTGCATGACGCCAGCGCCCAGGCGCCAGCGAGCAGAACAGTGATGCGCATCATGGCAGGACCTCAAGCAAGGCCGGCGTCAGCACCACGACGCCACCGTGGATCTGGCTGTCGGCGTGGATGCGAGCGACCAGGGCCGCGGGGTCCAGGTGCAGCTGCTGCGTGCTGATGGCGGCGCCGTCGTCATCGGAGGAATCACCCTGCTCGGGGTTGAGCATGGCCAGCAAGGCAGCGAGCGGTGCTTTGGGGGCGGGGAAATCCACCAACCGGATCGGGCCATCGGCAGCCAGGTGCAGACGGGCGCGGGCGGCGCCGATGGCCTGGGGCCAGCCTCCCAATTCGTCGACGAGGAAGCGCTCCTTGCCGTCGGTACCGCTCCAAATGCGGCCATGGGCGAAGGGTTCGATCTCGTCAAACGTGCGCTTGCGGCCGGCGGCCACCTTGCGGACGAACGACGCGTAGATGTCGTCGACCATGTGGTCCAGGCGGGCGCGGGCGGCGTCGCTATAGGGGGCATCGGTTGAAAAGAAAGACGTGTCGGCGTCGTCGACGGCGACGGCTTCGAAGTTGATGCCGACTTTTTCCCAGGCTTTGGTCGTGACGGCCTTGCCGGCGTAGACGCCGATGCTGCCGGTGATGGTGCCGGGGTGGGCAATGATCACGTCGGCGTTCATGGCGATGTAGTAGCCGCCGCTGCCGGCGACATTGGCCATGGTGGCGATGACGGGCTTGCCAGCGGTGGTGGCTCGCTGAACTTCACGAGCGATGGTTTCCGACGCCACGACAGAGCCGCCGGGGGAATCGATGCGCAGGATGATGGCCTTGACGTCCTTGTCGTCGATGGCCTGACGCAGAGCGCCGGCGACGGTGTCGCTGCCGGCGGATTGACTGCCTGACAGGGGGTCGGCGCTGGAGCGTCCGCGGTGGATTTGGCCGATGGCCGAGACGACGGCGACGACGGGACCGTCCTTGTCGTAGGGGGATCCGGCCCGATCCAGATAGCGTGACAACCACAGGAGTTTTGCGCCGGTGCCAGCCTGGCTCTTGACGGCTGCCATCACCTCGTCGCGGTAGCCAAGTTTGTCGACGAGGCCTTTGGCGAGGGCTTCGTCGGCGGTGTAGGGGCCGCCGCGCAGCAAGGCGGCCACGGCGTCGGCATCGCCAAGTTTGGGTCGGGCCTGGGCGATGCGCTCGGTCATGGTGCGTTGGGCCGACGACAACAGGGCCAGCGTTGCCTCACGATGGAAAGCGGTGAAGCTCTGCTCGGTGAAG
>CAJBHN010000795.1 GCA_903952805.1 uncultured Myxococcales bacterium
GGCAGCAGCAGCGTCGACGACGAAGACTGCCGCCAGGATTCATCGACCCGCCAGCACCTGCTTGAAGAGGGCAGGGACCGGTGCAGTCAGCACCACGTCGTCGAGGACGACCTGCTCTGCATGCAGGCATTGGCGCGGTGCGGGCAGGGCGGCGCCCGCCTCGGCGTCGAGGGCGCGGCGGGTGAAGGCGTCGAACCAGGCGTCACCCATTTGGTACAGCTTGTCGCCCACGATGGGATGTCCAAGGGCTGCCAGATGGGCCCTGATTTGATGCTGACGTCCGGTCTGCGGCCGACAGCGGACCAGGCTGCGGCGGCCGTCTGGCGAGACCTCAAGAGGTTCCACGAGCGTCACCGCCGCCTGGCCGGCGTTGTCGGCCACCATGCGAATCCGGACCAGTCCCCGCTCGCCCTGCAAGGCCAGGGGGCGGTCGATGGTGCAGGCCGCGTCCAGGACGCCGTCGACCACGGCCATGTAGGTCTTTTGCACACGTCCGGCGGCGAAGGCCATTTTCCAGCGGCGCTCCACGTCGCGGTCGTCGGCGCAGACGAGCACGCCTGATGTTTCGCGATCGAGGCGATGGCAGGGGTTGGCCGGGGTGCCTCGTCGTCGCAGCCAGCTGGTGACCGTGGCGTGCAGATAGCGGGCGGTCGGGTGCACCGCCAGGTTACCAGGTTTGTCGACGACGATGAGGCCGTCTTGCTGCAGCAGCACACCCGGTTCTTCGACGATATCGGCGGGATCGTCGGGAGGCAGCCGCCACACCTCGACGAGGGTGCCCTTGGCCAGGCGTTCGTCGGCGGCGATGGGGCGCGACACGCCCCCCTCGACGACCCGGAAGTCGCCGGCGGCCACCACCGAGGCCGCGCGCTCCCGGCCCAGGCGTCGCACCTTGTGCGCAAGCGCCCCCGCGCCATCGAGTCCATGGCCGTCGGGTGGCACCGCCCAGCGCATGACGACGGCCCTCGGATCGCCCCAGGCACGCTGCCGGCGCTCGGGTTCGGCGCCGTGGTCGTCGTGGTCGTCGTGGTCGTCGTGGTCGATGATCTGGTCGCTTTGGTCGGGTTTCATGGGCTGTTCCACGAGACAGCTTGTTCCACATCACATGGGGCAGTGGGGATATGCCTAGGCTGGACAACCTGTCCTCCCGGAGTTCCCATGAAGCGCCACCTTCTGGCCGCCTGCACCATGCTCTCATTCGCTGCCGGCTGCGAAGACTGCGGCGCGCCGAGAGATGGCATCGTGGGCGAGGGCGAGGGCGAAGGGGAGGGCGAAGGCGAGGGTGAAGGCGAGGGCGAAGGCGAAGGCGAAGGTGAGGGCGAAGGCGAAGGCGGCACGGACGCCGGCTTCGAGGAGCCCGTTGTCGTCGGCGAGCCCGACCCCGAGGCCATCAACAACGACACGCTCGACAGCGACTGCGACGGCATCGACGACGAAGAAGAGTTTGGCACCGTCTGGCCAGGCGGCAGCACCACCGATCCCGCTCGCTTCGATACCGACGACGACGGCATCCCCGACGGCGTCGAGTCCGGCAAGACGCTGCCAGTGGACGCACGCTGCGCCTTCACAACGGTGGACGCCGACGCCAGCGTCCGCACCAATCCGACCCGCAAGGATTCCGACGGCGACTGCCTCGACGACAACTTCGAAGACGCCAACCGCAATGGCCGTCTCGATGAAGGCGAGACCGACCCCATCGATATCGACAGCGACAGCGATGGTCTCACCGATGGTGAGGAGCTCGGCTGCAACCAGCTGCCCGGCCAGGGTGGTGGTCTGCAGACCGACCCCAACA
>CAJBHN010000796.1 GCA_903952805.1 uncultured Myxococcales bacterium
AACGTCAGCGGTGACTTCTGCGCCGATCCCTGCACCAACAACAGCCAATGCCCCGTGGGTCGCGGCTGCCAGCTGCGTGACAGTCGCACCGGCGATGCCTTCGACCCCGTGTGCGCCGAACCCATCGGCACCCTGGCCACAGGCGCCGCCAGCGTCGACGGGCTCCAATGTCAGTCTGGACTGGTGGTGTCGGGCCAATGCTCCGAGCTGTGCAACGCCGCTGCCAACACCTGTCCATCGGTCATGCCCACCTGTGTGGCCCTCGACATCCAAACCCCGGCTGGCGGCATCCAGTCGGTCACGGCGTGCGTTGGACCTTGAGCGGCCCGCCCGTGAGGACGACGATGCCCCAGGCAAACACCAGCACCACCAGCGTGCGGATGGCGGTGGCGAGGTTGGAGGGCACGAATTTGATGCCGAACTTGGCGAGGCTCGCTGTGGCCGACGCGGCGAGCGCTGAGACCGTTGCACATGTCCACCACGGCATCGTTCATCTCGACAAGCAGCCAGAGCCGGACAGGCAGCCCGAAGCACCACAGTGGTCGATGCCCTGGATCGCGAAGCCGTCGCTGCTGGTGTCGTCAACCATGAAGAAGGCGTTGTCGCGGCACGCGCCGAGGTCGAAAATCAGCTCGGGCTGCTCATCGCTGCAGGTGGGCACGCCGTCGATGCGCTCGCAGACGCCGATGCAGTCGTCGCCGCCCATGTCGCCCGCTCAGGGCGTACTTGTCAGGACCTGTCGGGACCTGTGGGTCCAGGTCGGAGGGGTTCAGTCGGTGGGCGACGAGATGAGGGCGTCGGCGACGCCGAGGGACCACACCGCGGCGGTCACCGCCCCCGCGGCCGCCGTCGCCGTCGTCAACAGGTTCGTCTGCTGGCGCAGGGCCACCGCCTGCTGGCCCGCTTCGGCAGCGCTGACGTCGTCGCCGGGCTTCACGCCCAGGTAGCTCGTGTAGCTCACGGCCGCACCGACGCCGAAGCCCACCGTGGCCAACAGCCCGCTGTAGGTGCCGACGCCCAAGACGACGGCCTTGGTGGCGTCGCCGTTGTAGGCCTGCCCCCACCCGGGAGCGAGGGCCGAGCGAACGGCGGCTTCGCCGGCGGTGCGGGTCTCGACGGCGGCCATGCTGACGACGTTGTCGCGCTTGACGGTGGCCCGCGCAGCCCCGAGCACGACCCCCGTGTCGACGGCGACGACGCGGACACCCACCAGGAAGGTGTCGCCGGCTTCGGTGACCTGCACCAGGGCAATGCTCTGGGCGCCAACGATCTTGCCGACGGCGCCGACGTTGTCGCCCTCGGTGAGTTGCTGCAGGGCGAGTTGGTCCATGGCCTGGGCCAACTCGGCGCGTTCGACGATGAAAAAGCCCCGTTCCCGCAGGGCCGTCAGCAGCTCGGCTTGCACGAAGCGATCAAGGCGCGCCTCTTTGGCAGCCCCCTCGGCAACGGCGGGGGGCACAGCGATGCGGTGGCTGCGGTGTTCGGCGCCGCTGCGTTCGACGGCTTCGGCCACGAGGTCGGCGAGGTCCGCTGCCGCCACCCGCACGTCCTGCACCCGGGCCGACGAGGCCGTCCCCGACAACGCGACCAGCGGCACCTTGCGGGTGTCAAGCACCTCGCCGCTTTCGCTCTTGATGAGGCGCAGAGACAACACCGCCGTACCGCCCTCGCTCACGACGTCGGCAATGATGATGTGATCGGCGCCGAGGCCGGCAGCAGCAGCCCCGCCACCGCGCAGTTGCTGGCCGGCGGACTCGCCCAGCCGTGCCTTCACAAGGGCCGGGGTGACGATGTCCTCCCGGCGACGGTCGCGCATGACGCGCACCAGGCTGCGCTCAACGGCCACCCGGCGGGCTTCGTCGTCGTCACCGACCACGATGGCGATGCGCGCGGGCTCCACCGCCGACAGCAGCAGGGTGCTGCAGGCCTCAAGGAGTTCGCCTTCATCGACGACGGTGCTGCCGCCACCGGCTTCAGCCACCACCGGATCGGGGGCAGCCAGGGCCGGGGCCTGAACCTGTGACACCGCCGCAACCAACGCCGCTACCAAGCCGGGGACACGCATCCTGCAACCATGGCCCAGACGAGACCGCCGTGACAATGCTTCGGCGATGTCGACCCTGGGGAGCCTGCCGCTTCCGCGCTGCGCGCGAACCCGGGTGCCCTTGGCCATGAACCCGATGGACCCCGGAGACGTCACCGATCGCCATGACCTCCGTCACCTGGTGGCCCTGAGGGACATCGCCACCGCCGTTGGTGCCAAGCTCGGTCTGCCGTCGGCGCTGGCGGCCATCATTGAGCGGGTGTGCGCCCTGCTTGATTGCGAGCGGGCCAGCCTGTTCGTGATCGACGACGACGGCGCCATGGCCTCCCTCATCATGGTCCGCGGCGCGCGTCAGAGGACAGCACTCGCTGTCGATTCAAGCGACGCTCATCGACACCCTTGGGTGGTACAAAAAAAGAACTATTTCGCGCTTTGCGTGCCGACTACTGAACTGGGCTCCGCCAGCGAGGAGCGTCCGCACGGCGAACAGCGGTGATCGTCCGGCGCGATCAGCAGTCAACCAGTGAACGAGCGGAGCACCCACCGCGGGTGAAGGTCAACATGACATCAGCGAAGCAGTGGGTCTTCTCTTTCGTGGTCGCGGCCATCACCAGCGCCGTGTGCGGTGGTTGCGAGATCGTGCCAACCAACCCGTTCGACCCCAAGAGCAAGGTGCTTGAGCCGGGCAGCATCGCCGGCACCATTCAAGCGATCTTCGCTCGCGACGAGACGGGTCAGCCCGCCGTCGCCGGCAGCTGCGCCGCGCGCGAAGGTGACCACAGCGGCTTCGACGTCACGCTGCGCGGCGTCCGTGACGACGGCGAAGGCATCGTCGGCAGCGCGATCACCAACGCCAGCGGCGCCTTCCGCTTCGACCGCGCCCCGCCGGGCGACTACACGCTCGAGATCGAGCGCGACGGCTTCGACACGCCGCCGCCGCTGAGCATCACGATCGGCATCGGCGAGCCCGTTTTCCTGCTGCCGATCTGCGCGCTGAACCTCGTGGGTCCGGCGCGGCCGCTGCTGGCGGCGTTGCCGCCGGCCGTGTCGACGAGTGCGTCGCCTCCCGTGATCGAGGTGATCGACATCGACGCCGCTTGCGTCCCCAGCGACCCCGGCTGCACTGTCGCCTACCGGATCGCTCAAGCCATCGACGGCGTTGACGAAGTGGTGGTCAGCGATGACCTCGCCCCCGCCGACGCCCGCACCGCCCTCGTGCTCGGCGCCGGCCCCGCCACCCGCCGAGCCGTCCGAGTCGCTGTTACCGCCGTCGACTCCCTCGGCAACAGCAGCGAAGCCGCCACAGCCACGGTCGTCGTCGACGGCATCGCCCCACCGCCGCCGGTCGACGTCTTCACCGTCGCCAGTCGTGACCGGCTGAGCCTGAGATGGAAAGCCGGCGACGTCGCCGCCGCCGACGACGCTCCCGCCTTCTACGTCGTCTCCTACGGCCTCGTGCCGCGGTCGACTTCGGTGGGCTGTCCGTTCGGTGCGCCGGTGTTCGTCGACGGCGCCATCGTCGACGTCGAGTCACGGTCGTCGTTCGCCGTTGAGGGCACCAGCCCGCTGGTGACCGCGTCGACAACGCAGCAGCTGTCGGGGATCGCCGCCGGCACCGAGGTCGTCGTGCACGTCGCCGCCGTCGACAGCGCGGGCAACGCCGGCTGCTACACGTCGCCGGTCAAGGGCCGACCCGACGACGTCACCTTCGTGCTCACCGACACCCTCGTCGGGGTCGTCGCGCCGGCCCAAGCGGTGGTCCGATCGTTTGGCTCACCGCGCAGCGGCGTGCTCGTCGCGGCGCGCGGCAGCGGCGGCCTGACCATCGGCGCGAACAGCGACGCGACCCCCGCCAACGACGTCGTCGTCGACGGCCGCACCGTCTACTCGGCGGCGGGAGCGCTCGGCGTTCGACGCGTCGACCTCGACAAAGACGGCGCCCCCATCGCCGCCAGCGTGCGGCTGATCTCGACAGGGAGCGACGTCACCGCGCTCGCTGTCCGTCCGGGACAGCTCGCGTGGGGCTCGACGACGGCACAAGGCTTCATCGACCTGCAGGACGACAGCGTGACGGTCCAGGCCAACGGCAGCGCTCCCGTGCGCGCCGTCAGAGCCGCCGGCCGCAACGTCGTCTACGTGCGCGACGTCGGCGCGAGCCAGGCGCGCGTCGAGGTCTTCGACATCGACAACTTCGACCTCAAAGCGACCTCGCCGACGTTCAACACGCAGCCCGACGACGTCCTCGTGGTGGGCGAGGAGCTCTGGCTCGCGCTCGGCGACGAAGGCCTGGTGGTCCTCGACCTGCGCTGCGGCGCTGGCGACAGCGGCTGCCTCTCGGTCAAGGCGCGGCGCGCGCTGCCCGGCGGCGCGGTGCCGACGCGTTTCGCCGTCTACGACGACCGCGTGCTCGTCGCCGCCACCGACGCCTTCGACGTCGCCCAGGTCTTCGCGATCGACCACGACGCCGCCCTCTCCGTCCGCGGCCGCGCCGTCGTCGGCGACGGCAGCCCCAGCGGCGTCATCGTCGACGATGGAGGCGCCTGCGTCGCCATCGCCGCCGCCGACGTCGACCGGGTTCAATGCGTCGACAGCGTCGCCTCCTTTTTCATCGATCAAGAGCGTCGCTTCACGTCTGGGCTCACGGTGCTGCACGTGCGCGCGGGCTCCGGCTTCTTGTTCGCGCTCGAGGACAGCGACGGCCTTCGCCCCTCTTCGGTGGCGGTGCTGCGCTTCAGCGACCTCGGCCTGCACCGCCGTGTGGTCCTGCCCCCCGTCGGCGGCAACGCGCTCCTGCTGACCGCCGAGGCAGTCAGCGTCCTCGATGATGGCACCGCGCTCGTGCTCGACAACCTCGGACGCATCCTGTCCGTCGACCCGAGCAAAGACGAGGCGACCGTGGTGAGCAGCTTCAACGCGGTCGCGCTCCTCCCCTCCCTCGGCGACGTAGACGACCCTGGCCACGGCGGCTTCACCGGCGTGCTTGAGCGTCGCGGACAAGAGCTCTACGTCGGCCTCGCCTCCGCCACCGGCGCTGGGCTCTTGCGCTTTCGCCTGAGCGGCAGCGGTGGCGTCATCGGCGCCAGCGACCCCGGCAGCGACGACGTCGTCGACTGCGGCGCTGTCGACAATTTCACCCGTCTCTTGCTCGACTCGGGCAGGGCCCTGGTGACGACCCAACCCTTCGGCCTCTTCGTCGTCGACATCGACGGCCCCGAGCTCATCATTGACAACGGCGCCTCTATCGCTGTCGACACTGCCGACAACACCTTTGCCTCCGACGTCGGCGTCGCCCGCCTCGGCGGCGTCGCCCGCGTGATCGTCCCCGGCATCCGCTCCGTTGCAGGCGGCGGCGTCGGCGCCGGTGTCTTCGTCGTCAACGCCGACGGCGCCGTCAGCAACCTCGGCGTCAACGACAACCTCGCGGCGTCGATCCGCGCGATGACCACGCTGCGAAACCTGCTGGTGCTCTCGACCGTCGCCGACGGCATCATCGTCGTCGACGACGTAGTCGGCGCCGGCACCGACGTCATCCCCGTGCTCGCCATTCCGTCAGCGTCGCAGGCCAAAGAACCCGCGGCCACCGCGCGCGGCGTGCTCGCGGCCGACGGTGGTGGCGGCGTCGTCTTTGCGATCCTGCGGTGAGCGTGCACTTTTCACGAGGCTATCCCATGCGTTTCTTCGCTCTCGTCGCAGTCGTCGGCCTCGCCGTCTCCGCGCCGGCCAACGCCATCGTGATCACGGCTGTCGCCGACAAAACAGTGCAAGACGGGGTGGCCTTGAGCTTTACGGCGCCGACGACCCGCGGCGTGGCAGGGACGTGGAACTGG
>CAJBHN010000797.1 GCA_903952805.1 uncultured Myxococcales bacterium
GCCGCCGCCGCCGAGGTCGCCGCCTCGCTGCTGCCCGCCCACAAACCCCTGCTGCTCGTGCAGCCGGGCCTCATCGCCCGCTACCGCCTCGAGGGCTTTCTGCAGAAGCTGATGGCCCCGACTGAAGGCAAGGCGCCAGCCAAGCCCGACGGCAAGGCGCCAGGCAAGCCCGACAGCACAGGCCCTGCCGCTGTTCAGGCCACCGAGTCGGCCGCCATCTTCCTGCTCGTGCCAAGCCACGACATGACCGGCATTCCCCGCATAAACGGCGAACTGGCCATCCCCGGCGTGCTGCAATCGCAGGTGCTGTGGGTGTCCCTCGATTGGCTCGCCAACAAACACAACGCTGCGGCGTAGCGAAACACCCACCACGCTGCGGCGTAGACGGACCAGCCACCATGGCCACCAAACGCTCGGGCAAGGGCAACGCGAAGAACGACCTCGAGGCGACCACCACGGGCCAACCCGATCCGTCGACGCCGCTGGATTGGCAACTGTTTTTGCGTTCGGCCTGGCCGGTTCTGAAAACCCTGCAAGACGACCTGCGGGCCCGCGCCACGTCGTCCGCCGCCGTCAAGGAAGCCCTCGTCGCCCGCCACGCCACCGAGCGGGACAACAAACGCACCGCCGACAGCTTCGTCGAATGGCGAGACCATTTCATCGAGCAGGTCGCCGCCGCCTGGCTGCTGTCGTGCGTCTTCGTCCGCACCCTCGAAGACCGCGGCCTCCTCGGCCACAACCGCCTGGCAGGCCCCGGCGCCACCGACAGCCTCAAGCTCTTCCTCGAGCTGGCCCCGTCGTTGAACGAGCGCGACTACCTGCTCACCATCTTTCGCGAGCTCACCCGCTTCGCCGCCACCCGCGAACTGTTCGACGCCCGCCACAACCCCGTCTGGCTGCTGACCCCCTCCGCCGAAGGCGCCAAAGCCCTCGTCCACCTCTTCCAGCAACCCCGCGCCGACGTCCCCGCCTTCCGCTTCGGCCAAAGCGACACCGGCTTCCTGGGCTGGCTCTACCAAGACCTCGACGCCGGCGTCCGCGAGCGTTTCGCCCTGCTGCAAACCCCCCGCTTCGTCGAGTCCTTCATCCTCGACCGCACCCTCGAACCCGCCATCACGAAGTTCGGCCTCGACGACACCACCCTCATCGACCCCACCTGCGGCAGCGGCCACTTTTTGCTCGGCGCCTTCGAGCGCCTCTTCGACCACCAATTGCGCACCTCGCCGGGATTGTCCCCACGCGAGGCCGCCCAAAAGGCATTGAACGCCGTCTACGGCGCCGACATCAACCCCTACGCGGTGGGCATCGCCCGTTTCCGCCTGACGCTGGCCTTCCTCGACAAAGCCGGCTTTTCCAACCTGGCCACCGCCCCGGCACTGCCCCTCCACGTCGTCGTCGGCGATTCCCTGCTGCACAACCCCCACGTGAGCCAGCCCGATTTCGCCGACCTCGCCCCCGTATCGGCGGGCTGGCGCGGCGACGAATTCGCCCTTGAAGACGAAGTTGCTGCCAAAGACGTGTTGCACCGCAAGTTCGCCGCCGTCGTCGGCAATCCCCCCTACATCACGGTCAAAGACGCCGTGCTCCGTGAGCGGTATCGGGGCATGTACCCTCGATCAGCAGCGGGCAAATACAGCGTTGCGGCGCCGTTCACCGAGCGGTTCTTTCAACTCGGTCGGCAGGGGGCACGCATTGGGATGATCACGGCGAGTTCGTTCATTCAGCGCGAGTTTGGAAAGAAACTCATCGAGCATTACCTCCCAACGGTGAGCCTAGACCTCATCATCAACACTTCGCAGGCTGA
Organism: uncultured Myxococcales bacterium; assembly: GCA_903952805.1. Taxonomy (GTDB): domain Bacteria; phylum Myxococcota; class UBA727; order UBA727; family VGSZ01; genus VGSZ01. The sequence goes on from CAJBHN010000797.1 coordinate 1,805, forward strand.
GATTCCCGGCCACAAAACCCCAACGGTGCTGCTCTTCGGTAGTGCGGAATCTCCGACGGCCGCGCATGTTGTCACCGTGTTGGCGAGCAGAGGTGAGCCTTCGACGCCAGATGACCCCGAGCAGGGGTTGGTGTGGCGCAGCATCGCCGATCATTGGAGCGAGATAGGCTTCGAAAACGAATTCATAACGGTGGCCCCCATCGAGCGGGCCATGTTGGGCAGCCACCCTTGGAGTCTGGGTGGTGGCGGTGCTTCTGAACTCAAAGAACTCCTTGAGGAACGAGCAGCCCAACGCCTTTCAGAGCTTGTCGAAACAATCGGTGTCGGTGGTATGTCGAACGCGGACGACGTTTTCAATGCTCCGATGGGCACGTGGCGACGGCAGGGGATGCCGTCGCCACATCTTCGTTCGTTCGTTATTGGGGAGCACCTCCGAGATTGGGTCTTTTCAGGCGAAACTGAGGTCTATTTTCCCTATGATCGGGAACTTGCACTCGTTCAGCCAATCGGCCGTGTGGAAGTGTTGCTGTGGCCATTTCGGACGCTCCTTTGGGCTCGCGTAGTGTTCGGTGGCGGAACGTACAGAACAGCAGGCCGATCTTGGTGGGAGTGGCACCAACTTACAAAAGACCGATATCGGACCCCGCTAACGATTGCTCTGGCCTTTGTCGCCACCCATAACCATTTTGTCCTCGATCGCGGCGGAAAGGTTTTCAGTCGATCCGCTCCGATCATCAAGTTGCCCGACACAGCGACCGAAGATGACCATCTCGCGCTGCTCGCGTACTTGAATAGCTCAACGGCGTGCTTCTGGATGAAGCAAGTGTTCTATCCAAAGGGAACTGCCGGCAGTGACATAAGCACGGAGAAGGGTATGCCAGAGGAGAATCGCTTCGAGTTCGCGTCAACGGGGATGGCGTCCCTCCCGATCCCATTGTTGAATCCCGAGATACGCTCACAGCTCACGGCGTTGGCGCGTCATGCGACCGACTTGGCAGAGAGACGGGGGGGCTTTTCGCCTCGCTGGTTTGTAGGTGAACTGGCAGCCAACTCTCCGAAGGTCACGACAGTGACAGCGCTCGATGAGATGCGCAGGCAACTGCTCGCACGCCTGGTCGTTGTGCAGGAAGAGATCGATTGGCTCGTCTACGCAGCCTTTGATTTGGCTGTGGCAACTGGCAGCTCAATCGCTTTCGATGCGGCCGAGGCACCCACCCGGCCCTTTGAATGGTCAGGCAAGACTGATGCAAATGCGCCAGCGTTGTGGCAGCAGCGCCATACCATTCTGCAGTCGAAGGACCACAAGATGCTCCGGGTCATCGAGGACCCGATGTACAAGCGGCCTTGGAGCGGCAGACGGGGTGTGTTTGGCCACGCCGCAGGCGAACTCATCGACCAAACCCGCGATGCTGCCCGAACCTGGGTGGAAGAGCAGGCCGAGGCCGCCCTTCGTCAGCAGCCCACCGTCGCCACGCTCATCGAACTGTCACGCGCCGTGCCCGAGGCTGCCGCGCAGCGCATCGTGAACGCCGTCGGTGGAGCCGATTCCCTGGCGTTCATTCGCGAATCCCTGCAGGACGGCGAATCGGTTCCGTTTCTGGCGGCACTCCGCTTCACCGATGCGGGCATGGACCGGTACGCCGAGTGGGAGCACGCCTGGGATCTGCAGCGTCGGGAGGATGCGGGCGAGAAAATCGAGAAGATTCCCGTGCCCCCCAAATACGGCCAACCCGACTACCGCTCAACAACCAGCTGGCAGCTCCGCGGCCCCCTCGACGTGCCCAAGGAACGCTTCATCTCCTACCCCGGCTGCGAATCCGACCAGGACGGCGAGCCGGTCTACGGCTGGGCAGGATGGGACCACGAGCAGCGGGCCCGGGCCCTGGCCACCCTCTTCGTCAACCGCCGCGACGAGGAGAGCTGGCCGAAGGAGCGCCTGACCCCCATGCTGGCGGGCCTGCTGGAGCTCATCCCCTGGCTCAAGCAGTGGCACGGCACGGCCTCCGACGACTACGCCGGCGTCTCCCCCGGCGAATACTACGAGGGCTTCCTCGACGACGAATGCCGCAAGCTGGGCCTGACCAAAGACGACCTGCGGGCCTGGCGCCCGGCCCAAAAGGTGCGGGGCGCGAAGAAGGCGCCGAAGGCCATCGCCGCCCCTGCCGCCGAAACGGACCCCGATGGCAATCCGGTGGAAGGGCCAGCGCCCGCCAAGAAGCGGGGCCGACCCAAAAAGGCGGCCAGCGAAGGAGGCGAGCCATGACCGTCCGCGCCAGGAGCTGGAAGCAGAAAGATCCCCTCTATCGCGGCGACGCGGCTGCGGCCGTCGCCGTGCCGGTGCCGGGAGCGAACCCCTCGATCGTGCGCCATATCTTGTACCTGGAAGGGGCGGGTCGGGAGACCCCGTATCTGTCCGCCAGCGAGAGCCTGGAGACCGCCGAAAGATTCGCCGGCAACGGCGGCCGGGTCTGGTCGACGACGACGGCGGCCGCGCGCAAGCGCGGGGTCACGCATGTGGGCCACACTGAGCTGTTGGTCCTCTTGAACGGCAAGGGCAAGGGCAAGGCAAAGTGGTCAAGTGCGTTTGAGGTGCAGCAGGCTCGACGCTATGTGGAGCAGCATCTGGAACATCTCCTCGATTTTTCAGGCCACACCACGCTGACGACCGCCGAGCTCGAGGCGTTCCTTGTCCAGCTCTTTCAGCAAGAGTCGCTCGCATGATTCCGCTCTCCTGCACCAACTGCTGGCACAACCCGCTCCAGAATGACGCCGTCGGTCTGCCGGTCGGCTACTGCACGCTGCGAGCGCGGGTGCTGCATGAAGCCGACGCGCTCACGTGCGGTGACCAGAAGCGAAAGGACCTGCCGTTGGCGTCGGCGCAGCGGGCGATGGAGGTGCAGCGAGCGACCTTTGTCGACGACGACATCGTCTACATCCGCTCCAAGCGCAAAGCCAACGGCGCAGCGTCAAAAGCACCTGCCGAC
>CAJBHN010000798.1 GCA_903952805.1 uncultured Myxococcales bacterium
GAGACGGCGGCAGCAGTGGCGACGACACCGACGGCAAGGCCCAACAACGCCCCCATGATGGCGAGGCGGTTCGACACGGCGGGGGTGGCCACGGTGGTCGGCAGCGGCGCCAACGACGACGATACGGCAGCAGAGTTCGCCACCGGACGGCGACTGCGGTCAACCAACGTCGTCGTGGGGAAGGCGGCAAAGTGCGGCGTCTGCGTCTGCGGCGGCGCCGCCAGCGTGGTGGCGATGGACTCAAACTGGTCGTCGTCGTCGTCACAGCGTGCTTGCCCGGGCTGCAGGACGGCGGGGCGGTCCTGCAGCCGCGCCAGGGTGGCGTCCACGTCGCACAGCAGGCGCCGGTGCTCGGCGGCCAGGTCGCCACAGGTGGCCTGCAGGTGGCGTCGCACCTCGCGGGGAGCGGCGACGTGCCCCGCGCTTCGGGCCCAGCGGCTGAGGGCGTCGGCGAAGTCGGCACAGGTTTCAAAGCGTTTCGCGGCGGCGGGGGCGAGGGCCCGGTCAAGGACCATCCGGAGCGGCACGTCGAGGCTGCCCCAGCGGGCGGGGCGATGGGTGCCACCGCCGACCGTCTCCCAGACCTGCTGTTGGCTGAGCCCCTGGTAGTAGCGCTCACCGAGCAGCAGTTCCGCCAGCATGATGGCGGCGGCGAACTGGTCCGAACGCCCATCAACGACCTCGCCACGGGCGTGCTCGGGCGACATGTAGCCAAGCTTGCCCAGCACGGCATCGCCGTCGCTGGTGCTGGTGCCCCGGGTGGTGGCGATGCCAAAATCGATCAGCTTGGTGTCGCCGTCGACGCCCAACAGCACGTTGTGCGGCGACACATCGCGATGCACGATGCCGAGGGGCGCGCCGCTTTTGACGTCGACAAAGCGATGGGCGTAGTCGAGGGCTTCCAGCACCTCGCCCACGATGTGCAAGGCGATCGCGGTGGGGATGGGACCGGCAGCGGCGATGGTCCGCAGGTCACGGCCGACGACGTATTCGAGGGCGACATACAAGCGTGAGCCGACCCGGCCGACGTCAAAGACCGGGCAGATGTTGCGGTGGCTGAGCTGCACCACGACGCGGGCTTCGTCGGCGAAGCGGGCCAGCAGCTGATCATCGTCGGCGCGGTCGTCGCGCAGCATCTTGAGCACGCAATGCTTCTCAAAGCCGAGCAGCTGGCCGTGCTTGGCCAGATACACGTCGCCCATGCCGCCGCGCCCCACGCGAGCGAGGAGCAGATAGGGCCCCAGGGGCCGCGGCTGAAACGCATCGCGACTGGTCGTCATGGTCGTCGTCGTCGTAGTAGTGGTGGTGGTCGTCGTCGTCGTCGTCGTCGTCGTCGTCGTCGTCGTCGTCGTCGTCGTCGTCGTCGTCGTTGTCGTGATCGTCGTCGGCGGCGGCCGCTTGGCCGACCACGGAGGCCGACGTCAGGTCGTCGGGGCGGTGTCTGCCCCGGGGTCCATCGACGCCGTCATGGCAACGCTCCGGGCTGGCGGGGACTCGAGGGTGATGCGTCCGATTCGTCCGCTGCGGAAATCGTTGAGCAACACCGCGGCCGCCTTGGCGATGATGTCGGGAGCGGTGATCGAGCGGGCCTTTGCGATGTGCTCAAGCAGGGCCATGTTGTCGAAAGCAAGGACGCTGGAGTCGCGAACGGCCGCGGCGGGGAAGGCGCCAAAGCGCCTGGCGAGCAGGGTCGGATAGTCCTGCAGCAGGCGGCGGCCGAGGTCGAGGGCGACCTCGATTTCGTCGTAGGCGTTGCGGCCGATGCTGTGGCTGATGGCGAGTTTGACGGCGACGGCCTGGTCGAGCTTGGGCCACAGCATACCGGGGGTGTCGATGATGATGACGCCGGGGTTGATGGTGTGGCGGGTCTGGACCTTGGTGATGGCGGGTTCGTCGCCGACGTTGGCGACGTTGCGGTGCAGCAGCGTGTTCATCAGCGTGCTTTTGCCGACGTTTGGGATGCCGAGGATCATGAGCCGCAGCTGCTCCTGCGGCGTGCCCCTGCCCGGGGCCAGCGCCAGGCAGGCCTTGACGATGCGGGCGACTTCGCTGCCCTTGTTGGCAGTCAGCGCGATGGCCCTCGTCTTGGGTTGGGCGTTGTAGTGGTCGAGCCACAGCCTGGTCAGCGCGGCATCGGCGACGTCGGCCTTGTTCAGCACCTTGAGGGCCGGCCGCTGGGTCTGGCTGCGCAGCTCCTCGACCAGCGGGCTTTTGGATGCACCCGGTACCCGGGCATCCAGCACCTCGATGACGACGTCGGTCCGTCGCATGGTCTCCGCCACGTCGCGGCGGGCGGTGGCCATATGCCCGGGAAACCACTCGATTGTCATGCCGGTGGCGTAGCAGGCTGAAACGGAAACGGTCAGTGGGATGTCGGGAGATGTCAGGAAACGTCATCGCCGAACCCACTACGCCATGGGCGAGTTTCCACGGCGCCTCCGGGGAAATCGCACACCCGAAAGGGCCAGCTGTCGTCGTCGTGCTCGTCCGCACGCCAATGATGCGTGGCATGGGGCTTGAACAGTCGTTTCACCATGGCTCGTCCCACCATCATCTCGAAGACGCCCCAGCACCTGCGCGTGCCCCCGAATCTCCCGTTGGAACGGCCGCCGTTTTCCTGGAGCCAGGCGGCGAAGGAGCTCGAGGGCTTGCCGGGGGGAGGCGTGAACATCGCCCACGAGGCCGTCGACAGGCAGGTGCGACGGGGGTTGGGCAGCAAAACCGCGTTGCGGATCGTGCGCAAGCGCGGTCCCGCCCAGGACATCAGCTACGCCGAACTGTCGTCGCGCACGAGCCGCTTCGCCAACGTGCTGCAGACCCTCGGGGTTGCTGCCGGTGAGGCGGTCTTTTCACTGCTGGGACGACAGGCCGAGCTCTACGTCGCCGTGCTCGGCACGCTGAAGGCGGGGCGCGTCTTCTGTCCGCTCTTTTCGGCCTTTGGCCCCGAGCCCATCGCAACCCGCATGGGCATCGGCGAGGGGCGCGTGCTCGTCACGACCCAGCGCCTCTACGAGCGCAAGGTCCGCAGCATGCGCGACCAGCTGCCGACCCTCCACCACGTCCTCCTGGTGTCAGACGGCGACGCCGACGTCGTCATCAGCGACGCCGACGCCGCCGCCGGCGTGCGCAGCTGGGACGCCCTGCTGGCGAGTGCCAGCCCGATCTTCCAGACGGCAGCGACGACGGCGGAGACGCCTGGCGTCATGCACTTCACGTCGGGGACCACGGGCAAGCCCAAGGGCGCGCTGCATGTGCATGGCGCGGTGGTGCTGCACCAGAGCACGGGGCGCTCAGTGCTCGACCTGCACGACGACGACATCTACTGGTGCACCGCCGACCCGGGCTGGGTGACGGGCATGTCCTACGGCATCATCGCGCCGCTGTGCTGCGGCGTGACGTCGATTGTCGACGAGGCCGACTTCGAAGCAGAGCGCTGGTACCGCATCCTCGCCGAGCAGCAGGTCACGGTCTGGTACACGGCGCCGACGGCGGTGCGGATGTTGATGAAGGCCGGCCCCGAACTGCCCAAAAGGTTCGATCTGTCGTCGTTGCGCTTCGCCGGCAGCGTCGGCGAGCCCCTCAATCCCGAGGCCGTGTGGTGGGGCCAGGAGGTGCTCGGGCGCCCGTTCCACGACAACTGGTGGCAGACCGAGACCGGCGGCATCATGGTGGCCAACACCGCCGCCATGCCCATCAAGCCGGGCTCGATGGGCAAGCCCGTCCCCGGCATCGACGCCGCCATCGTCAGCGTGGGCGACGACGGCCACGTCACGGTCGTCACCGCCCCCGACGTCGAGGGAGAGCTGGCGCTCAAGCCGGGCTGGCCGTCGATGTTTCGCACCTATCTGCATGAGCCGGCCCGCTACGAGAAGTGCTTCAAGGGTGGCTGGTATCTGACCGGCGACCTCGCCCGCCGCGACGACGACGGCTACTTCTGGTTTGTCGGCCGCGCCGACGACGTCATCAAGAGCGCGGGGCATTTGATTGGGCCCTTCGAGGTCGAGAGCGCGCTGATGGAGCACGCGGCGGTCGCCGAGGCTGGCGTCATCGGCAAACCCGATGAGATGGCGGGCAACATCATCAAGGCGTTTGTGGTGACGAGGCCCGGCATCGAGCGCACGCCGGCGTTGCGCGATGAGCTGTTGGGGTTTTCGCGCACGCGCTTGGGCCCGGCGGTGGCGCCGCGGGAGATCGATTTCGTCGACGACCTGCCCAAGACGCGCAGCGGCAAGATCATGCGGCGGCTGTTGCGGTCCCGTGAGCTTGGCCTGCCCGACGGTGATGTGTCGACGTTGGAAGGGAGTGCCCCATGAGTGCCGACGACGCGACGACGCTGGACCCAGACGACGCCCGCCGGCTCTACGAGCAGATGGTGCTCATCCGCCGCTTCGAGGAGCGCTGCGTGGAACTCTATGGCCAGGGCCATATCCGCGGCTTCATGCATTTGTACGACGGCCAGGAGGCCATCGCCGTCGGCATGTGCGAGGCCTTGATCCCCGAAGACGGCATCGTCGCCACCTACCGCGAGCATGGGCAGGCGTTGGCGAAGGGGGTACCGCCGGGCGAGATCATGGCGGAGCTGTACGGCAAGCAGGAGGGCTCCAGCGGCGGTCGCGGCGGCTCGATGCACATCTTCGATACCAACCGCTTTTTCTACGGCGGCAACGCCATCGTCGCTGGCGGCCTCCCCGTCGCCGTCGGCCTGGCCCTCGCCGACAAGATGCTGGGCCGGCATCGGGTGACGGTTTGCTTCTTTGGCGAGGGGGCGGTGGCCGAGGGGGAATTTCATGAATCGCTGAACCTCGCGTCGCTGTGGCGGCTGCCGGTGGTCTTTGTCTGCGAAAACAATCTCTACGCGATGGGCTCGGCCCTGCACCATGACGAAGCCGGCACCGACGTCGCCGCCAGGGCGAAGGGCTATGCGATGGCGGCCCAGCAGGTCGACGGCATGGATCTGATGGCGGTGCTGCAGGCCGGCCGACGCGCGGTGAACATGGCTCGCCAGGGGGCACCGGTGCTGTTGGAGATGCGGACCTATCGCTTCCGCGCCCACTCGATGTTCGACGCCCAAAGCTACCGCGACAAGGCCGAGGTCGAGCGCTTCAAGCAACGAGATCCGATCCCCGGCTTCTTCCGTTTCGCACAAGGCCTCGGTGTGCTCGATGACAGCGACCTCGACGTCATCGAAGGCCGGGTCCGCCGGGTCGTCGACGACGCCGTCGCCTTCGCCGCCGCCGGTCATTTCGAATCGGTGCAGACGCTGTTGAGGGGAGTCGTCGCCGAGAGACCAGCGCACCTGAGCACCACGGGGAATGGGGGTGTGGCATGAGCACGATGACCTATCGCGAGGCCTGCAAGCAGGCCATCCGTCAGTGTCTGCTGGAAGAGCCGCGGGCCTTCATGATGGGCGAAGACATCGGCGACTACGGCGGCTGCTACGGGGTCACCAAGGGGTTGCTCGCCGAGTTTGGGCCCGGGCGCATCCGCGACGCGCCGCTGGCCGAGAGCGGCTTCGTCGGCGCCGGCGTCGGCGCGGCCATGGGCGGGATGCGGCCCATCGTCGAGATCATGACCTGCAACTTCGCGCTGCTGGCCCTCGACCAGTTGATCAACAACGCCGCCACGCTCCGCCACATGTCGGGTGGCAAGGTGGGCGTGCCGCTGGTGGTGCGGATGGCGACCGGGGGAGGGCGGCAGTTGGCGGCCCAACACAGCCACAGCTTCGAGGGCTGGTTTGCCCATGTGCCAGGGCTGCGCATCTTGGTGCCCGCGACGGTGACCGACGCCCGCCACATGCTGCGAACGGCGCTGCGTGAAGCAGACCCGGTGCTGCTGTTCGAGCACGTGTTCCTCTACACCATGGAGGGAGAGCTGGACGACACCGTCAAGGCCGTCGACATCGACAAAGCCGCCATCCGTCGGCCGGGCAAGGACCTGTCGATCCTGACGTCGGGCAACACCGTCTGGAAGTCGCTGGAGGCAGCCACCGCCCTCGCCAGCGACGGCATCGACGTCGAGGTCGTCGACCTGCGGGTGCTGCGCCCCCTCGATGATGAGACCATCATGGCCAGCGTGAAAAAGACCCACCGGGTGTTGGTGGTGGATGAAGGCTGGAGGAGCGGCGGCATTTCTGCCGAGCTGTTTGCCCGCGTCTGCGAGCAGGCCTTCGACGAGCTCGACGCCGCCCCGATGCGCGTCTGCACCGCCGAGGTTCCCATCCCCTACCCCAAGCACCTCGAGGATGCGGCGCTGCCGCAGCCAGCCACCATCGCCGCCGCCGCGCGGCAGGTGCTCGGACGATCGGGGCGGATGCCCCGTGCCTGAGCTCACCTTCATCATGCCGTCGTTGGGCGCCGACATGGAGCGGGGCCGGGTCGGGGCCTGGCGGGTCAAGGCCGGCGACCGCATCCGCCGCGGCCAGGTCATCGTCGACGTCGACACCGACAAGGGCCTCATCGACGTCGAGTGCTTTCACGACGCCGTCGTGCAGGAGATCCTCGTCGCTGAAGGCCACGAGGTCCCCGTCGGCGCCCCCATCGCCCGCCTGCAAGTCGAGGGCGCGACGGCGGCGACGACGACGGCGACGAAGGCGGCGGCGACACCCACAGCACCATTCATTCCCCCACCCACACCGACCCCGGTGCGAGCGCTCTCACCCCTCCCCACATCGGCGCTGATGTCGGCAGACGATACCGCGCGGCCGCTGGCGTCGCCGCTGGCCAAGCGGCGGGCCCGCGAGCTCGGCGTCGACCTGGCCCACGTCAGGCCGGGTCCCGAGGGCCGCATCACGGCCGAAGACGTCGAAGCGGCGGCGGCCTGGGCGGCGCGGGCGACGGCACAGACGGCGGCACAGACGGCGGCGGTGCCCACGACGGCGGTGACGGTGACAGCCCCGCCAACCCCGGCGGGCGAAGCGCCGCCCAAAGATCCCAAAGAAGCCATGCGCCGGGCCATCGCCGCCAGCATGAGCCGCAGCAAGCGCGACATCCCGCACTACTACCTGTGGCAAGACGTCGACGTCACCGACACGCTGGCCTGGCTCAAGGCCGAAAACGCGCGCCGGTCGCTGTCGGAACGACTGCTCTTCGCCGCCGTCCTCGCCCACGCCGTCGCCCAGACCGCCAGCGCCTTTCCCGAATGCAACGGCACCCATGAGGGAGGCGCCCATCGCCCCAGCGACGTCGTCCACCTGGGCTTTGCCACCTCACAGCGGGGAGGCGGCCTCATCGCCCCGGCCATCCTCAACGCCGACGGCAAGGACGTCGGCGCGATGATGATGGCCATCAACGACCTCGTGGCTCGCGTGCGCAGCGGCGGCCTGCGGGGCTCAGAGATGACCCTCGGCACCATCACGTTGTCGTCGCTGGGCGATACCGGCGTCGACGGCACCCTCCCCGTGATCCAGCCACCGCAGGTCGCCATCGTCGGCGTCGGCCGCGTCGTCGACCGCGCCATCGTGCGCGCCGGCGCCATCGTCGTGCGATCCATGGTCACCGTCAGCGTCGCCGCCGACCACCGCGTCAGCGACGGCGCCCGCGGCGCCCGCTTTCTTATCGCCCTCGACAAGGCCCTGAGCACCCCGCCCGCATCTGCATCGTCATCGCTGGCGGCAGATGCTCCACCACCAGCCGAGGCCCGACCATGATGACCGACCCCGAGATTCGCGCCCACATCCTCGACGCCATCGCCACCGTGGTGCCCTCCTCCCGCGGTGTCCCCCTCACCGACGACGTCGACCTCCGCGAGGAACTCGAGCTCGACAGCATGGACATCCTGCGGGTGTTGGTCGGCGTCAAGGAGCGCTTCGGCGTCGAGGTCCCCGACGCCGACACCTCGAAGTTCTTCAGGGTGGGCAGCGCCCTGGCGTGGATCAAAACCCACGCATCCAGCCCATGAAAGCCCTGCCCCTCCTCCCGTCTGACGCCGCGCGACCAGGCTGGCTGCGGGCACCGGCCCCCGGCCTCGAACGCACTGGCGCCGTGCGAGAGCGGCTGCAGCAGCTGCCGACGGTGTGCGAGGAGGCCCGCTGCCCCAACCAGGGTGAGTGCTGGGGCGAGGGCACCGCGACGTTTCTGTTGATGGGCGACGTCTGCACCCGCGGCTGTCGCTTCTGTGCGGTGAGCTCGGGCCACCCCGTACCCCTGGACGACGACGAGCCGGCTCGCCTGCTCGACGCCGTCGTGGCCCTCGGCCTGACCGACGTCGTGCTGACCAGCGTCGACCGCGACGATCTCGACGACGGTGGCGCCGCCCACCTGGCCCGCTGCATCGAGGCCCTGAGCAGGCACGGTCTGCGGGTGGAGCTGTTGTCCCCCGACTTCGGCGGCGACACCGACGCCGTCACCCGCGTCATCGACGCCGGCCTCGACGTCTTTGCCCACAACGTCGAGACGGTGC
>CAJBHN010000799.1 GCA_903952805.1 uncultured Myxococcales bacterium
CCACCGTCGTAGGCCTCACGCTGATGAGCGCTGGCGGCGAAGGCCGGGAGCCGGCCATCGTCGGTCGCCAAAAGGCCGCCTGGCGCGGCACCGACAACGATCTGTTGCTCGTGATCCGCCCCCTGGTGCAGCGTTTGTTTGATGCCCAAAACGCCCACACCCATCTGGGGGCCGTCGAGGTTTTCGCTCCCGAGGGCGCCGCCCTCGTCTTGGACGACAAAGCCGTCGGCTCGGCCCCGGTGCCGGCCCTCCGAGATCTGCCCACCGGCGTCCACCGCCTGACCGTGCAGAAGGACGGCTTCGCCGACGGCGCCGTCGACATCGTCGTGGCCCGCAACGAAACCACCATCGTCCGCGTCGAGCTTGAAGAGATTCCCCTGCTCTCCCAGCCCTGGTTTTGGGCGACGGCGGGCGGCGTGGCCTTGCTGGCGGGGGGCACGGCCGCCGGCATCACCACCTGGGCTGTCGTCACCGCCACCCCGCCGCCCAGCCGGGTCGTCTTGGGCAAGCAACCCTGAGGGTCGCCGATGACGCGCTGCGTTGACTGGGTCGGATCAGGGTTGTCCGGCGGTCAGCCAGGGCTATAAGCGGTTGGCACTCTGCGACCGCGAGTGCCAATGCTTTCACCAGCTCTGGAGCTGAACATGAAGTTCCGTCCTCTGAACGACCGCGTTTTGATCAAGCGCACCGAGTCCGAGACCAAGACCGCCGGCGGCTTGTTCATCCCCGAGAACGCCAAAGAGAAGCCCCAGGAGGGCATCGTGATCGCCGTCGGCGAGGGCAAGCACCTCGAAAACGGCAAGGTGAAGAAGCTGGACGTCAAGGAAGGCGACCGCGTCTTCCTCCGCAAGTACGCCGGCAACGACCTCACCCTTGAGGGCGTCGAGCACGTCGTGCTGCGCGAAGACGAAATCCTCGCCATCTTCGAGTGAGTTCCCCCCCACGGGTGCGCCCCCCGTCGCCGGTCTGTTGACTGCGCCGACGCGGGCGTGCCCGTCGCTTTCCTTCATTCGCTCATCAGGAGTCGACCATGTCCGCCAAAGAAATCCACTACAGCCAAAACGCCCGCGCCGAGATCGCTCGTGGCGTCAACACCCTCGCCAACGCCGTCAAGGTCACGCTTGGTCCCAAGGGTCGCAACGTCATCATCAACAAGAGCTTCGGCAGCCCCACGGTCACCAAGGACGGCGTCACCGTCGCCAAGGAAATCGAGCTGGCCAACAAGTTCGAAAACATGGGCGCCCAGATGGTGAAGGAGGTCGCCTCCAAGACGTCCGACAAGGCCGGCGACGGCACCACCACCGCGACCGTGTTGGCCCAAGCCATCTACAACGAAGGCATCAAGCTGGTGGCCGCCGGCCACAACCCGATGGACATCAAGCGCGGCATCGACAAGGCCGTCATCCACGTCGTCGCTGAACTCAAGAAGATGACCAAGTCCACCAAGGACCACAAAGAAATCGCCCAGGTCGGCACCGTCTCTGCCAACGGCGACGACACCATCGGCGAAATCATTGCCTCCGCCATGGAGAAGGTCGGCAAGGAAGGCGTCATCACCGTCGAAGAGGCCAAGAGCCTCGAGACCACCCTCGAAGTCGTCGAAGGCATGCAGTTCGACCGCGGCTACCTGAGCCCCTACTTCGTGACCAACGCCGAGCG
>CAJBHN010000800.1 GCA_903952805.1 uncultured Myxococcales bacterium
CGCAGATCCGCTCCAGCTGGAAGTAGAGGGTCAGCCGGGCGCGGACGGCGATCGGCGCGGTGAGAAGGAGCCAGCTGAGCACCGCGAGCAGGTAGCCGATCAGCAGGCCGCCAACCACGTCGGCCGCGCTGACGCCGTCGATCGACACGTCGCCGATGCTCAGCGTTGGCGGCGTGAGGTCGACCGGGATGGGGTTCGAACGGCCCGTGCTCTGGTTGCCGAAGCGGTCGGTGGCATCGACCTCGACGACGAGTTCGGCGGTGCTGGTGAGCGTTGGCAGCGTCAGCGGTTGAAATGTGCTGACGGTGCCGAACGTGTCGTCGGCCTGCGGGGTGAAGGCGCCGACGACGTTTTGGCCCTGCAGCACCCGGGCAGCCACCGCCCGGGCGTCGGCCTCGCCAAGGGTGACCGTGACGCTCAGCACGCTTTGGCTGCTGGCGTGGGTCTGGCCGTGGGCCTCGGCGCCGTTGAAGGCGACCACGATGGTGGCGGCGTCCACGACGGGGCCTTCCACGTCGACAGACACAGCATCGAGCGTGAGGTCGACGCCGTTGTTGAAGCGGTCTACCAGCGACACCACGGGCGTCAGTTGTGAGGCGGACTCGGTGGCGTCGACGGTGAAGGCGAAGGCAAACGTCGTGTCGCCGGCGGCAACCGAGCCACGTTGCAGCGTGGTGGTCACAACGGCGCCCCCGCTGCGCGTGAGGGACAGCACGGGAGCCGTGCCCAATGGTTCGCTGACGACGACGGTGACGACGGCGGCAGCGCCGCGAAACAGCAGCGTCGGCTCGACGCTGGCCTCGGCCGTGGGGGCATCGGTGTCGGGTGAGATCGCCGGCAGGCAACGCCCGATGCGCAAGGCGCACGTGGTGTCGGCGGGACATTGGGCGTTGTTGTCGCAGGCGATGACGGCGTCGGGAGCCTCGGCCTGCAGGTTGAGTGACGGGCAGCCGCTCATGGCCGCGACGGCGGCGACGGTCGTGATGATTCCAAGCAGGGCAGTCCAGGAAGCGCGCATGGGCGGAGGCTAGCGTGCGCAACGCCGCCCGGGGGCACCTGGATCAGGTCTCCTGCTGCGACCGGGGTCACGGCACGAGCGCCTGTTGCTCAAAAAAAGAGCTGGAGTTGGCTGCGGGCCACCAGGTCCGGTCGTTCGCGGTCGGTGCCCACCAGGCCCCCGTCGAGCTGGAGCTTCAAGTCATGGCCCGCCAGGCACAGGTTGGCGCCCACGGTGCCTTCCCATTCGCGCACGAGGTCGGGCGCGTTGTCGGCGACGGCGTCGACCTGCAGCGGCACCAGCAACGCCAGGCGCCCGACCAGCTCCAGGCCATCGACGACGACGACGCCGCCCTGGGTCAGCACGCCGGCGCCGGAGCGGGCCACCGGGTCGGGGGCGCCGCCGTCGTCGACCGCCTGGCGCGTCATGCCTTGGACCAGCAACGACCACCCCTGCCATTTGAAGAGCATATCGGCGGTGGCGTGGGCGTAGTCGATGGCGCCCTGGCTGCCGTCCTTGTTGAGGACGTCGCCGTGGGTGCTGCCGGTACGGGTGCTGCCCTTGTTGAACGCGCCGGCGACGGCGAAGGCGACCTTGGGGTCGGCGCTGCGCTGGAGGTCCCCTTCCTCGAGGTCGTCGAACGCGCCCAGCGGCGTCCATTGGACCCGGGCCGACCACAGCAGCCCGGCTTTGGGCGTTGGTCGGTTGCGGCCGTCGCCACCAAACAGGCCCGCCTGCAGGTTGAGCTGCTCGTGGAAGGGCATCGAGACCAGCACCACGCCGATGTCGCGGTCGAGGTTGAGTTCGTTGACCACCCGGCTGCGATCCGCGAACTGCATCGCTGACGACGACGTCAGCCGTTGTCGATCAAAAGGGACCTTCATCTGGCCCACCCTCACGCCCAGTGTCGGCGTGGCGTTCCAGGTGACGTTGGCGTCGCGGATGATGATGGGCAGGTCGGCCTCGACGTCGTTTTGCGACATCCCCAGCTGCAGCTTCCACTCAAAGCGGTGGGCCAGCACATGCCCCGACAGGGCAATGCGCGCCCGCCGCACCAGGAATTCCGGTCGCAGCGCCGCATTGCCTTCGTCGTCGTCATCGACGGTGACCGCGCCCCGCAGTTGCAGCCGCAGCCGGGCCGTGACGGCGAAGCTGTCGTCACCGTTTTCGGTGGAGGCAATGGTGATGCCGCGCCCAAACCCGCCGCTGACCTCAACGGGTCCCCCGGTCGGGGCGAGGGAAGCAAGGGTGAGCGAGAGAGCAATGGTTGCCAGCATGGGTCACTTTCACAGCAGGGTGGCCAGTTGCCGGTGGCGCCGTCGTCGTCGTCGCTCACCACGAGCGCCGCCGCTCAGATCGACAGCGGGGTATTTTGCATGGCCTTGGGCAGCCGGAGGCGGAAGTGGCAGCCCGATTGCTCAGACGTCGCCGGCAACAGCTCGAGGGTGCCCGTCATGGCCTCGGCGATGCGGCGGGCCATCGGCAAGCCCAGCCCCGTGCCGCGCACCTTGGTCGTGAAGAATGGCTGAAACACGACGTCGCGATCGGCGGAACTGATGCCGGGGCCGTCGTCGATGACGTCGACGTAGCCGGCGCTGACCTTGACGTCGACGACCACCTTCTTGGCCCCCGCCTGCAACGCGTTTTGCATCAGGTTTTGCAGGATCTGGGTCACCAGCATGGGGTCGCCGCGGACTTCGCCGGTGCCGTTGATGTGGATGGTCTCGACGCTGCGGCCGACCGAGGCGGCGGCGGCGATGGCGGCCTGGTCGGCGGATTCCCGGAGATTGACCGCGGTCATCGACGCCGTCACCGGTCGGGCAAACACCAACAACTCACCGACCAATTCGCCCAGCCTGGCAATCTGGTGCTGGACCCGGATCAAGGCCGGTTGGCGGTCGTCGCCGTCGGGCACCGACGACGCCACGACCTGCACCACGCCCGAGATGCCCGCGAGGGGATTGCGGATTTCGTGGGCGACGCTGGCGGCCATGGTGCCAAGGCTGGCGAGGTTCTCGGCGTGGCGGGCCCGGTCTTCGTGGTCGACGATGGTGGTCAGGTCCTCCATGTGCAGCAGCGCCGACGCCAGCGGGTGCTCCACCGGCAACACCGTCAGCCGCATGGAGCTGCGATGGCCGTCGACGATCACGTCGATGCGGGGGTAGTCCACCACCATGTGGGTCTCGCGGGCCCGGGCCACGGCGCCGCAGACGTCGATGGCCAGGCTGAGCTCGGGCATCATCACCTCGCTCAAGAGCTGTCCGGTCGGGTTGCCGACGATGAAGGAGCAATGGGTGTGCGTCGACGCCGACACCCGCAGGTCGTTGTCGAGCACCAGGATGCAGGCGGGCAGGCTGGAGACGATGATGTCGCGGAGCTTGGTGAGGTTGTCCCGTTCGCTCTCCTCCAGAAACGTGCCGGTCATGATGGCCAGTTCCACGTCGAGGATCTTGTCGAGGGCGGCGCAGGCGTCGTCCTGGCCCCGCAGCAGCTCGCGCAGGTGAATCCGGATGCCGCTCATCGCGGTGAACATGTAGCGGCTGGGCAGGCGCACCCGCACATGGGCCTTGCCAATGGCCAACCGGCGCGCGTGATAGGCGTGATCGTGGGGACCGGTGAACAGCTCCTTGAGCCAGTCCATCAGCGACGTCTTGAGCCGCTGTACCTGCGCGTCGTTGGCGAACACCGCGCGTGCCCCCTGGAAGCGCAGGATGTTGTCGTAGAATCGATCGGTCACCGTGCTGGTTTGCGGGTCCACCGTCGGCCACGCCCTGTTGAGGGCGGCGGTGTCGGCTGCGGTGAAGCCGACGTACGCGAGCAGCTCATCGAACGGGTGGTCTGGTCGCATCGACGAACCATCGATCGATAACTGAGGTCTTTGCAAGGCGACGGGAAGACCGTCACTGCCGACGAGACCCTTCTTTGGGTGAATTCTCACAAAACCTTTCACCCAGCAGCGCGGACCAGTGGTGGGCCGACAATGAAACAGGGCTCTGCAAGGTGCCCTCAGCCAAAAATATTGGAAAGCATGCGATCGCACTGCCCGTTGTGCCAATGAAAACAGACGGCGGATCGATATGGCGCATCTGCCCACCGCCGCATGCTGGTGCCACAGAGTTCGATCGGAGCGTCCCGTTTGCCGCGGCCACGGCGTCCGCGCCCGGGCGATGTCGCGAGATGTGCTTGATGTCCTGCCGCCGGTTTCGCCCTGCCCATGGCCGGCGATGGAGGCCAGCACGCCCGCGACCGCGCCGTCCCCCGTCGGGTCCGTTTGACGTCGACGGCGACGAACCTTTCCGCGCCCATCGGGGCCGTTGAAGCGGCGCCGGCGGCGCCGGCGGCGCCGGGCCTCATGAAATGGGCACAGCTCTTGCCTCAGCGGGGGCAGAGGAAGAGACGGCGGGGCTCCAAAGCGCCGCCGTCTCGAGGGACAGCGGCAACGTGGGTGAAATCCCACACCCGCTGTGTGAAGGAGCCCAAATGCGGATTTTGTGTTGTGACGATGAAGAGTTGGTTCGCTGGAGTGTGCAGGCCCACCTGAAAAAGGCGGGTCACGAGGTCGATGTCGCCGCCGACGGCATCGCCGGCCTGGAGGCCATCGACAAGGGGGCCTACGACGTCGTCATCCTCGATTTGAAGATGCCGCGCATGGATGGTTTGAGTGTGTTGCGTCGATTGCGGGAGACCCACCCGCAATTGCCGGTGGTGGTCATCACCGCCCACGGCGCCATCGACTCCGCCATCGAGGCCACCCGCCTGGGGGCGCGCGCCTATCTCTCCAAGCCCTTCGACCTGCGCGAGCTGCAATTGCAGGTCGAGCGCGCCGTGGAGCATGAGGAATTGTCGCGGACCGTCGAGGCCATGCGAGACCAGAACCTGCGCCGCTACGAAAAGCTCGTGGGCGTATCGCAGTCGATGGGCCGCATCTTTGACACGTTGGAACGGCTCGAAAAGGTCGATGCCCCGACGGTGCTCATCCAGGGGGAGAGCGGTACGGGCAAAGACCTGATTGCCCAGGCCATTCACTCCCGCGGCCCCCGCCGCACCAAGGCCTACGTCGAGGTCGACTGCGCCGCCTTGCCCGACACGCTCATCGAGAGCGAATTGTTTGGCCACGAAAAGGGCTCGTTCACCGACGCCCATCAGCAAAAGCGGGGCTTGTTCGAGGTCGCCAAGGGCGGCGTCGTGTTCTTGGACGAGATCGGTGAAATGCCGCTGCTCACCCAGGCCAAGCTGTTGCGGGCTCTCGAGAACCGCCGCTTCCGTCGCGTCGGTGGGGTCGTCGATCTGCCGTTGGACGCCGCCGTCGTGGCCGCCTCCAATCGCGACCTGCAAAAAGAGGTCAAGGCCGGCCGCTTCCGTGAAGATCTCTATTTCCGCCTTCATGTGGTGCCCATCGAGGTGCCGCCGCTGCGCCAGCGTCGTGAAGACATTTCTCCCCTCGTCGCCCATATGTTGGAGCGCACGGCCCGGGATTTGGGGCGACCCATTCCCGACATCACCACCGACGCCATGGCCGGCCTCGAGGGCTATAATTGGCCGGGCAATGCCCGCGAGGTCCGCAACGTCATCGAGAGGTTGTTGATCCTGCGCACGGGCGACGCGCCCATTCGCGTTGACGAATTGCCGATGGAGGTGCGACTGACCTCGTCGTCCAGCGGCAGCGTCGGGTGCCCGTATGTGCTGCCCGAAGGTGGCGTCGACCTCGAAGCCGTCGAGAGGGGCTTGATTGATCAGGCGTTGTCGCGGGCCAAGGGCAACCAGACCCAGGCCGCCCGCCTGCTGGGAATCACCCGCTATGCCCTGCGCTATCGACTGGAAAAACACGGGTTGACGTCGCAGAAGTCCCTGTCGCCGGCGTCATCGCTGTCGTCCCTGTCGGCCTCGTCGCTCGGCATCTGATCGGGCATTCGGATTCGGATTCGGATTCGGATTCGGATTC
>CAJBHN010000801.1 GCA_903952805.1 uncultured Myxococcales bacterium
CGAGCTTCGAACAAGACCTTGGTGTCGGCATAGCTTTGTCCCGTGTAGTATTCGAAGACGCGGGTGGCCCGAAACGCATCGACCAGCGCATTCTTGAACGATTTGTCGGCGTCGAGGACGTCGGCGTTTTTGAAGATGCGTACATTGGGGTCGTTGCGAGCGGCTTCGACATTGATGAGCAACTGCTCGGAGTCCGTCTGCTGGGCGATCATGCGATTGGACTTGGCCCGCAGCTGCGCCAGCCGACCAAGCGTGAGTTCAACCTCGAGATCGGCGCGATCCGCCGTCAGCTTCGCCCGCATCATGCCGAGCAGGATGGTTTTGACCCGGGCCTCGCTGTTGATCATGAGCGGGCCCGGGCGCTGACAGCCACCAACCTCGATGGGCGGAGACGACGGTGTGGGCACGGGCTCAAGGCAGCATTGAGCCGCCTGCTGTTGGAACTCGGTGGTCGCCTGCAGACCGGCTATTTTCTTTTCACTGTCCTGGATGGTCTGTTGAGCGTCCGCTGTCGCTGTATTCGACTTGTTTTGGGCGTCGAGCGCCATCGAGTCGAGGACGAGCACGGCGCCGTTGGCGGCGCCGGCAGCGACGTTCCCGGCGACACATAAAACAAGGGTGAGGCCGACGGAGCACGAGGCCGCACCGGCCGCGCTCTGGGCCACGCCCGCCACCCCGCTGGCAACCTTGCTTTGGCGGTCAAGCACGCCGAGTTTTCGCTCCCAGCCGGCGATGGTTTTGTTCTGTTCGGCAATCAAAGTCTGGACGGTCGTGACATCGCCAGCGGCGGTGAACTTCATTTTTGCGAGTTCGAAGTTGACGCCGCATTCGTCCTTGGCGCGTTGACTCTCGATATTCGCCTCGCTTTGGGTGTCCTTGACGGCCTGGACCGCAATCCGCAAATCAAGGGCCGCCTGGTCGAGGTCGCCGGCGGTGTCGTAGATGGCGCCGTTGCCCATCAGGCCGCACGAATTGCCAAAGACGGCCGTGGCAGCCGACTGCATCTGGTACTTGGGAATCGCCGGGTAGACGTTGCCGTCGTCACCCTCAAACAGACCACACAGGTCGCCGAGGTCGTTTTCGAAGCCATTGGCCACGCGGCTCAACTCGGATTGGAACTGCGCCGCGTCGGTATCAAACGTCCGCGACAGGGAGAGCGCCCTTTCCTCGCGCTCCTTGGCCAGCCCGATCGTGCCTTTGGCTCGATCGATCATGGTCTGCACGGCGCTGGTGTCGAAATTGCCGGCCTGGGGGAACGAAACAAATTCCGGCGCATCGCCAAAGAACGTTCGGTTGTCGGTAATTTCCCGGTAGTCCTCCAACATTGTATCAAGGGCACTGCTGGTCTGGATGTGGGCCCTCTCCAACGCTTTATTCAGCGCCTTGAGTTGGTTTGCATCAAGCACGGCGTTCGAGTTGCGCATGAGTTGCGAAATGGTGGTCGATTCGAGGTAGGCCTGCGCATAGGCCCGTTCAATCACCCGGCGGGCGAGGTCGGGACTGTTGAATGCTCGGTAGCGGGTCGCCAGCTCGCTGGCGATGCGCGCCTTTTTGGTCGACGCCTGGATGACACGGCTGAAATAGGTCTCAATCGTCTTGAGGCTGATGATGTTGTTGCTCGGGTTGCCGAGCCCCTTCCACAACGACGGGCTCAAGCGGGCAAAACGGTCCAGCACCAACTGATAATATTGGCCGGATTGGTACAGCAGGTTCATCTCGAAGCCGGCGCCACCGGCAATCTGGATGCCGTCGGGTTCCAGCAAATCACCCTCGAAGAGAGCATTGTTGGCGCCCGCCAGGTCGAAGCGAGACGAGGCCGCCTTGGTCAGCGAGTCGTCGCCCTTCATGATCAACAGCTCGGCATACAAGCGCTCGAAGCCATCAAACGACGGCGTCCCCACCGGCAGCGTCTCACCGCTGGGTCCCTCACCGTAGATGGAGAAGACCTCGCCGAGGGTTTCTTTCAGCAGCGTCCTGGTCGCCACGCTCATCGCCCCCGCCGACGCATTCGTCACGGCCGGGAAGTCGTTGAAAATGGCCACCAGGCAGTCCACGCGCTCGCGCAGCGCTTCAATGGCGGGTGGGTCATAACAGTACGGAATCACGTCTGAATCGAGGGCGCAGATTTCCGGTACGAAGCCGATGCCCTGCCCCGAACGAGCCCGGAACCGCGACTTGAAGCGGAAGGCGTCGTCGACCGCGGCGCGCAACATGGTGAACTTGGGCCCGCTTTCTACCGGGTAGAACAAGCGTCCGACGGTCAAATCAGCCCGATTGTCGGAGCAGGTCACACGTTCCAAGTCCCTCACTCTCGGGTCGTCTTTGCTGGCACACGCCGTGGGTGGATTGGCGGTCGCGCGCGTAGCGACCGGGTTTTCTACGAAGGCCAACAATGTATCGGCACACGTGCCACGCTTGCCAGTTTCGCCGGCACAATCACCAGAGGGACAGCGGTCGGCGATGGCACCCTGACACGGATCGTTTCTGACCGATGCCGCCAACACAGCGGGCGGCATGGCGAAGAACGTGACCTGGCTCGTGGCAGGACAAGGCTCTTTGCCGGAAATGCCATAGCTGTCAGGGCCCCCGTCGAAGCGCCCGGTGCTGTGGCAGAGATAGTGGATGGTTTTGTCGACGTCTGCTTCCAACATTGGCAAAGACTCTGCGCTGCCGAAGCCGGTTATCAACGTCGACGCCATCTGGCCGGCATTGGCGGCAGTCAACTCTTCCCCATCAAGCACCTTGTCGATCAGGTCGGCGCTGCAGGTGGTGGCGAGCAAATTCGCCGTCGGCTGAGTGGGGGTGATCGGCTGCAGACCGGCGGTGAACTGGGCGGGGGTCGGCTCCACCTCGTTTTTGCGGAGTTCGATGACGCCGTAGGCCGAAAAGTCCGCTTGGGTCGTGCCGACGAGGTTGGCGTCGAACTTCTCTTGCACCAGCATGATGATGGTGTCTTGATTGATCATGATGCCATCAAGCAGCGTGATGTTGCGATTGCGAACCCGTCCGTCGGGAATCGGGTTGCTGTCGGTGAAGCTCGCGTTCAGGGCCGCGGCAAAAGGGCTGGCCGACGACGCAACGGGGAAAGTCGTCTCCTTGCACTCCTCCCGATAGGTGCGACCGTCTTCCTCGTCCAAGACGGTCCCCTCCAGGAAGTCTGACAAGAGCCACGGCGTCCTGGTCTTTTTCAGCGAAGCCGCCGCGCAGTCATCGCCCGGCGTGAGCAAATGACGACCGCCCAGCAAGACCGTGGCGTCGAAGGCATCGATCGGCACAATGCAGGCGGCCGCGGCGGGGTCTTCGCATTCGTCGGGCCTGGCGCCGAAACGCATGGATACGGCCGGGTTGCCGGGGAATTGCAGCGCACGCGAGCTCTCGATGCGGCCAGAAAACGATTCACCATTGCCGTCTCTA
>CAJBHN010000802.1 GCA_903952805.1 uncultured Myxococcales bacterium
CACACGCGGGTGAATCTCGATCAACTGGGGGTCGTACGTGATGCGGGCGGTGATCTTCTGCAGCGTGTCGAGAGACACGTGGGTGTCGGGCTCGGCCTCGCCGACGACGGAGTAGATGCCCGTGCCCTTGGCAGAGTCGGGGACGGCATCTTTGCCCTTGGACTTCACCGAGCCAAAGGCGTCTTCCAGTCGCTCGTTCACCTTGGCGTCGATGGCCTCGACCTCGACGGTGGTGAGTTCCTTGCGACGCACCAACAGGTCAGCGTAGCGATCGCGGGTCGCCTGATGCTGCTCGATGGCCTTGTAGAGGATCGGCTGCGTGAACGACGGATCGTCACCCTCGTTATGACCCCAACGGCGGTAGCACACGACGTCGAGGACCACGTCCTTGCCGAACTTTTGGCGATACTCGACCGCAATGCGCATCGCCTTGATGCTGCTTTCGGGGTCGTCGCCATTGACGCGGAACACCGGCGCCATGACGGCGCGGGCGACGTCGGTGGCGTTGGGGCCGTACGGGCGCGCTCGGGACCGGTCGTGTAGCCAATCTGGTTGTTGATGACGACGTGGATGGTGCCGCCGGTCCGGTAGCCCTGCAGGCCACTCATCTGCATGGTCTCGTACACGACGCCCTGGCCGGCAAAGGCGGCGTCGCCGTGGAGGCAGACGGGCATGACCTTCTTGCGGTCGCGATCGCCCATCAGGTCTTGCTTGGCGCGGGCCATACCCTCGACGACGGGGTTCACCGCCTCCAGGTGGCTCGGGTTGCACGCGAGCTCGATGCGCAGCGTGCGCTCCTCGACTGGCCCCATGGGCTTGCCCGCATGGTCGCCCGTGGTGACAAACGTCGGCCCCTTCCAGTGGTGGAGACCTTTGGCACCCAGGTGGTATTTGACGTCGCCAGAGCCCTGGACGGTACCCGTCGCGGCCTTGTAGTCGAGGTCGTCGAACTCGGCGAAGACAGCCTCGAAGGGCTTGCCCATCACATTGGTCAGGACATTCAAGCGACCGCGGTGGGCCATACCAATGACGACGTCGGTGACGCCGAAGGCGGCGGCCATATCGAGGCCCTCGACAAGCATGGCGATGGCCGTCTCGCCGCCTTCGACGGAGAAGCGCTTTTGGCCGAGGAAGCGTTTGTGCACGAAGCGCTCAAAGCCCTGGGCGCGGCACAGGGTTTCGAGGATCTGCTTCTTCTCGCCGACGTCGAGCTGGTGGTAGGCGAAGTCGACGTCGTGCTCGACGCGCTCCTGCAGCCAGCGCCGTTCGGTGGTGTCGGGGATGTGCATGTACTCGACGCCGGTGCGTCGGCAGTAGGTGGCCTGCAGGCGCTCGAGAATGTCGCGCAGCGGCGCGATGGGCTTTTGCAGCACACCGAGGGTCAGGAACTCCCGGTCGAGATCCCAAATGGTCAAGCCGTAGCTCTCGAGGTCGAGCTCGGGGTGGGAGCGGGGCTTGAGGTCGAGGGGGTCGACGTGGGCCAGCACATGGCCGCGCACGCGATAGCTGTGGATGAGCTGGCTCACCCGCATGGCCTTTTCCGTGTCCGCGAAGCCCGAGGCCAACGACGGCGTCACGACCCGGTCGCGCCGCAGGCGGTAGGGGACGTGGGGGATGGCGATGGAGCGGAAGATCTCCTCGTAGAAGCCATGGTCGCCGACGAGCAACTCGTGGACGTACTGCAGGAACTGACCGCTCTCGGCGCCCTGGATGATGCGGTGGTCGTACGTCGACGTCACCGTCATCACCTTGCCGACGCCGAGGGCACGCAGGGTGTCGGGGGCCATCGCCTGGTACTCGGCGGGGTGGTCAATGCTGCCGGTGGCGATGATGCAGCCCTGGCCAGGCATCAAGCGCGGGGCCGACGCCACGGTGCCGATGCCGCCGGGGTTGGTCAGCGTCATCGTCGTGCCTTCAAAGTCCTTGGGACCAAGGCCACCCTTGCGGGCGCGGGCGATGAGGTCGTTGTAGGCGTCGAGGAAGGCGCGGAAGTCGAGCTTTTGCGCCGCCTTGACGTTGGGCACGACGAGGGTGCGACCGCCGCCGCGGGCAGGCAGGTCGATGGCAAGACCGAGGTTGACGTCTTCACGCACGAGCTTGAGGGGCTGGCCCTGCTCGTTGAACGTGAAGCCGTTGTTCATCGACGGCACCTGCTGGCCGGCGCGGACGAGGGCCCAGGCGATGATGTGGGTGAAGCTCGCGCGAGGACGGGCGTCGTCTTCAAGGTAGGCGTTGATGACCCGACGATTCTCCTCGAGAACCTTCACGGGCATGACGCGCGTCGACATGGCCGTGGGCAGCTCCAACGACGCCACCATGTTCTCGGCGATCTTGGCGGCGATGCCGCGCAGGATCTCGAGCTTGTCGGTGGCGGCCGGCACGATGGGCGTCGAGCGGCGCTCACGGACCTCGATGCGCTCGACAACCTGGGTCATCGCCTGGGGCAGCACGCTCTCGGCATTGCGCGGCATTGACGTCGACACCGGCGTCGCCTGGGCATGGCCACCGTTGCTGCCATGGTTGCTCAAAACGGCCGAGACGGCGGAGCCGCCCTCGTCGGCGAAGAAGCGAGACCACTCCTCGGCAACCGACGAGGGGTCTTGCATCCACTGTGCGCGCAGCGACTCGACATAGCTGGCGTTGACACCAAAGCGGCTGGATTCCATGGCGGGTTTCCTTGCGACGAACGACGACAAGACGACAAAGGTGCCGGAGGCTACCGAACAGACAACAGGTCTGTCAGGTAGCGCGCCTGTCGGCGTCGTAAAGACCGGCGCCATGAAAGAGGCCGCTGCACCATTTCAAGTGCAAATGCCTGATTTATTTCAGGAAAGACAATATGGCCCGGTCACCATGCCGCAGGGAGGCCAGCTGGCTCAGAGACGAGATTGGTCGAACCTGCGGCTGACGCCACGAAATCCATCGGCGCCAGCGCAGGAGCCGGGTGCTCCTCCCGACACGGCCGAGCCCGGTTCGGGAGGGACCGACGGCCCTCAGGCCAGGCTCAAGACCCCGCTGCTGTCGGCGAAGGCGGTGGGGGCGCCGAAGCTTTGAAGGACCGTTGAAAACAGGTTGGCGATGGGCGCGCCGGTGCGGCGCACGTGGCGACCGCCTGGTGCCGCACCGCCACCGTGACCCACGACGACCACAGGCAAGTTGGCGTGGCTGTGGCTGTTGCCGTCCTCAATCTCCGAACCACACACCACCAGGCTGGTATCGAGGGCGGTCTGGCCGTTGCCTTCGTCGATGGCCCCCAAGCGCCCCGTCACATACGCGAGTTGCTCCATTTCCCATCGATCGATGGCGGCAAGTTGGGCGTGCTTGGCGACGTCGCCCTGATGGTGGGAGGCCTCGTGGTGGGCCGTGTTTTGACCGATGAAGCTGTAGTTGCGGCCGCTCCCACCGTTGCCGAGCATGAAGGTGGCGACCCGGATGCGGTCACAGGCGTAGCCGGCAGCGACGACGTCAAGCATGGCCCGCACGTACTCGGTGGGGTCGGTCGGCGTGCCGGTCGGGCGTGCTGGCTGCACGCAGGCTGACACCGCGTCGCTTTGCACCTGGCGCTCGACCTCGCGAATCCCGGTCAGGTACTCGTCGAGTTTCTGTTGGTCGCGACGACCGAGCTTTGCCTGCAAACGGGCGGCATCACCCTTGACGACGTCGAGGACGCTCTGCTTGCGTCGACGCCGCTTCTCGCTGAGCGCTGCGGATTCGGCGGGGTCGCTGCCGGCGAAGAGTCGATCAAAGACCGCGCGAGGGTTGGTCTCCTTGGGCAGCGGCGACTGCGGCCCCGACCAGGCGATGTTGACCGAATAGGCGCACGAGTAGCCGCTGTCGCAGTTGCCGGTGGAGCCGCCGCCTTCGCAGCCGGTCTCCAGCGACGACAAGCCGCCAAAGCCCTGGCTGCGCAAATGGGTGGCCAGGGCCTGGTCGAGGGAGAGGCCGTTGCGGATGGTGGTGTCGCTTTTGAGGAGCCGGGCCGCCGTCAAGAAGGTGCCCGTGCCGCGGGCGTGGTCGCCGGCGCCGTCGTCCCCGGCGAAGGCGGCGCGGTTTTCGAGGCCCGACACGACGGTGACGTGGGCCAGGTGCGGCGCCAGCGGTTGCAGGATGCTCGGCAGCGACGACGCCTCCAACAGACCTTCGGTCGCGGGCGTGAACGCTGCCATGTGCATGCCATTGGGGACGTAGAAGCCAAGGAAGCGACGGATGGGAGTCTGCTGCTGGGCCCGGGCGATGGAGGGGGCCATGGCGTCGAGGACGGGCAGCGCCAGCAGCGCACCGGCACCGCGCAAGAAGGTGCGGCGCGACAGGGCCCAGGAAGGTCGATCGGTGCGGATCATGAACATGGTCAATCCTCCTGGGTGTCGGCGGTGATGAGGTGGTCGTCGTCGCTGGCAATGCGCGCGCGGCGCATCTGGAACGCGTCGGTCTGCACGATGGTGGCAATGAAGTCGCGCCACGACCCACCCTGCTCACTGCTGCGCAACACGACATCCGCGATGGTGCAGGTATCGCCGACGACGCCGTATTCGAGGCCTCGACCGAGGCCGAGACCGCCGATGCGCTCGGCCATGCAGTACGACAGGCTCTCTTGCTCCTTCAGCACGCTGGCCAGGCCGGCGGGGCCGCTGAAGGCGGTGTCGAAGAAGACGTCGCTGTCGTCGATGACGTAGCCGTTGGCGTCTTGGGTGCGGGCCTTGCCGACGGGGTCGAAGCCCTCAAGGCCGAAGCCGATGGGATCCATCATGTCGTGGCAGGCGGCGCAGCGGGGATCTTGCCGGTGCTGCTCCATGCGCTCACGGACCGAGCCGGTGGCGGTCTCGTCGAGGGGGGGCACGTCGGCGGGGATGTCGCCGGGTGGAATGCACAACAGCGAATCGATGACGAAGCGCCCGCGCTTCACGGGGCTGGTGCGAAAAGGGTAGCTGTGACCGGCGAGCAACGCGCCCTGCGTCAAGATGCCCCGACGCTTGGTGCCCTGCAGCGAGACCTGGACGAATCCGTCGCCGTCGACGTCGGCCGCCGTCAGGCCCGCATCGGCTGGAAACGGCAACTCGTAAAATGCGGCCAGCGGTGCGTTGACGAAGGTGAAGTCGACGTCGAGCAGGTCCTTGGCGGGGCGATCAGCGGCCAGCAGGGCCTCTATCACGAGCCTGGTTTCCTGCTTCATGGCCGCGCGGACCTCGTCGGGCAACGGATAGAGCACCGGGTCGGGCTGGGCCCGATCAAGGCTGCGCGTGTCGAGCCATTGGCTGCTCAGGTTCTCGACCAGGCCGTCAGTGGCGCGTGGGTCGCTGAGCAGCCGCTCGATTTCTCCGCTCAACACGTCGCGCCGCGACAGGGTGCCGTCGTCGGCGGCAGCCAGCAGCCGCTCGTCGGGCATCGTGCCCCACAAGAAATAACTCAGGCGCGACGCCAACTCATGCTCGCCCAGGCGGTGGACGGCAGCGTCGTTGGTGCTCAGGTCGTCGAGTTCAACGCGAAACAGGAAATTCGGCGACAGCAGCATGGCCGTGACGGCGGTGGCGAGGCCGTCTTCGAAGGCGTCCCCGTCGTCGACCACGCCCTGCACCAGGGCCGTGTACGGGTCGACATCGGTGTCGGTCACGGGGCGACGAAAAGCCCGGCGCAACACCGGACGCAAGGTGGCGTCGGCACAAGCGGCGACACCGACGTCGGCGACGGTGCAGGGGACGAGGGCTGCGCCGGGGCCGGCGCGGTCGGCGTCGAGGGGACCGTGGGCGAAAAACGCGTCGACCAGCAGGTTGCGATCGGCGCCAGCCGCTGGATCGTAAAAGTCGTTGTCGAAGGCCGCCGTGACGCTGTGGGTTCCCCGCTGCAGCGTCACGTCGAAGCCATAATCGTCGAGGCCGGTGACCGAGACGGTGCCGACCACGGCGCCGTCGACGCTGACGCTCATCAGGGCGGCTTCGTCGCCGGCGGCCTGCTGGTCGGCGCGGACGCTGACGCGGTAGCGGCCGGCGACGTCGACAACGATGTCGGCGCTGAGTTCGCCGGTCGACCACAGGTTCCAGACATCGCCACTGGCGGCGCCGACGTCGCCCTGGAGATCCTCGGCCTGCACGGTGATGGTCTGTTCAACGCTGGCGGCGACAAAGAGGCCGGCGGCGATCTCCTCGGCGGCGGCGACGAGCTTTTCGGTCAGCAGCGGCGACATCGACAACACATCGGCGTTGTTGTCGAAGCCGCGGGCGGTGTCGTCGGCAGGAAACGTCGAAGCAGGCGTGCTGCTGACGCCGAGGAGGTCCTTGACGGTGCGGTCGTATTCGCTGCGGTTCAGGCGTTGCAGCGTCTTGTTGCCGGGGTCGCAGGCGGCCGGGTCGCCGGGCTGGCGGGGCCCTCCCGGGGTGATGGGCGCCGTTGGCGCGCCAACGGGCATCGGCGGCGCGTTGACCTCAGCGACGCAGGCGGCGACGTCGGCGAGGCCACAGCAGGCAACGACGGCCATGGTCAGGCGGAAGATCTGGGATCGGTAGGGCGCGCGCACCGGGCCTCCTGCAGACTGCGGTCCCCACCAGCGGGAAGCGCACGCCAGTGAAATGAAAGAAGCGGGCCAAGGACTGCATCAGCACTCTACGCCGTTTCAAAGCCATGGCGCTGCCGCCGCGCTTCCAGCGAGGCCCGCTCCGAGTCAAAACATGGGGACCAGACTCCCCAGGTGGTCGACGATGATGGGGAGAGCGCACCACGGAACCGACCTTTCACCACCTGCTCAGGTGTTCAATCTTCTCCCTGAGCGCACCGACATGAGCATCGGTGTGCTGGCCAGGCAGGACGTTTGCGGCGCCGCGCCGAAAACCCCCATGCTGCCCTCACCCAGACCGTCTTGGAGTCCCCCATGAGCACGTCGATCCAGAACCTCTCGCAGATGACCGGCATGTCCGAGGTTGAGCTCCAACGACGTACGCAGGAGTTCGTCGCGACGGGCAAGCTCAAGGGGCTGTCGGCTCTCGACCAGCAGTTGCTGGCCCAGACCACCGGTCCCCAACAAAAGACTGTCGACGCCTTTGGCGCGATGGCCACGGCGTCGCAGGAGCCCCACGCGCTTGAAGAACCCGCCCAGGTGCTTGGCCACGTCGGCGCCAATGCCGGCTTCGCCCCCGAAGCCACCGCCAACGGCTCCCTCGTCGCCGCCAACGCGCCCGCCGTCTTGGACCGCGCGTCGGCGACGGCGCAACACAAGATGGCCGGCTTCTTCGCCGTGTCGGGGGCCAACGGCAGCCAGGGCACCATTGGCGGCCAGGCCA
>CAJBHN010000803.1 GCA_903952805.1 uncultured Myxococcales bacterium
AGGCCAGCAGCATCAGGAATATCAGCGTAGAGTATGCCGACGCCGTGCCAAAGGCCCCTCCCTGTCCGCGTTCAAAGGCCCAGCGAAAAGCCTCGGTGACGAGGATGTCGGTGCGTCCGCCGGGAGCCCCACCCGACACAAGGTAGATGACGTTGAACATGTTGAACGTCCAGACGGTGCCAAGGACGATGGCCGGCGCCAGCGTGGGCTTCAGCAGCGGCAGGGTGATGCTGGTAAAACGCTTCCAGGGCCCGGCACCGTCGAGGGCGGCGGCTTCATAGAGGTCCTTGGGAATGGCCGTCAGGCCCCCGAGCGCGGTGACCATCATGAAGGGGAAGCCGAGCCAGGTATTGGTGATGACGTTGGCGGCGAAGGCCGACCAGAACTGGTTCATCCACGAGAAACCGTGGGTGCCCAGCAACGCGTTCACGGCACCAAACTCGGGGTGAAACATCCCCTTCCAGATGAGGGCCGTGATGTAGGAAGGCATCGCCCAGGGGATGATGAACAGCACGCGATAGACCGCGCGAAAGCGCAGCCGGGCCTGGCTGAGAATCAGGGCCAGCACCACGCCGATCGACACGTGCAAAAACACGTTGGTGACCGTCCACAGTACCGTCACACCAAGGGTGCGAAAGAAGCCGGAATCGGTCCCCGCCAGGATCGTGACGTAGTTTTCAAGGCCAACGAAGGTGTAATGGCCCCACGCATGGCGGAAGAAGCCCATGCCGACGCCGACGGCGAACGGGAACAGCACCAGCACCAGGGTGCCAACCATGGCGGGCGCGACGTAGGCATAGGCGACGCGATTGTCGGCGGCATCTTTGGCCAAGGTGGCGACGCCGCCGGCCCGCTTGATGGCGACGACGACCCAGGCCAGCAGGCCCAGCAGGATGGCAATGACGGCGACGGCGAAGCCCTGCTGACCTCGAGATTCACCGGTGCGGGCCACCTCGGCGAGGACGCCGTCGAGCTTGGTTTGGGCTACCTGCAACGTCTCTCGGGGAGGCGTGCCCTGGCCCATCGTCTCGCCGAGGGCCAGATTGAACGGTCCCCACAGCGACTTCATCGCGGGCGTATTCGGCGTCGGCATCGCTCGCTCGAGTTGGGCTCGAAAGCCGCGCAAAAAGCGGGCATCAGCGTCGTCACCGAGGGCATCCCAGGCCGAAGCAAGTGCGACGGGCTGCCGGGCTTCTTTGAGGCGCCGCACGCTGCGGTCGTGGTCGGCCAACAGGCGGGCCAAGGTGACCGCCAGCTCGCGTTGCTGGGTCTTGCCCGAAACGAAAATGGCCTCGACCGTCAGCAGGGGGCGCATGGGGCGGCGGACGCCGTCGTCGTCGATGTCGGGCAGCGGCGAGATGGCAAACGGCACGTCGCCCTCGATTTCGCCACGCGACCAGGGGCCGGTGATGATCATCGCGGCCTTGCCACTGTTGAACAGCGACATGGTCAACGTCTGCGACACCTCAGCAGGCACGACCTTGGTATCGGCGATGGCTCGGACCTTCTCGACGGAGCGGATGGTGCCCGGCGCCATCAGCGCCGGCCGACCGTCGTCGTCAAACAAGCGGCCGCCATAGCCAAAGAGAAAGGGGGCATGAAAATACAGGTCGCGGTTTTCGTACACGAGGCCGTACCGACCGTCGCCGGTGTTGCGTCCGGCGACGTCGAGCAACTGGGCCAGCGTCGTCGGCAGCTCGGGCACCAGGGATGTATTGCGCCACAGCGCGACCGACTTGAATGCAATGGGCAGGCCGAAGACGTGACCCTCGAAGATCATCGCCGGCAGCAGACCTGGCACCAATGACGACACCAACTGCGGGTCGATGACGTCGTCGATGGGCTGGATGGTGTTGGCCTTGGCCCAATCGCCGATGGGATCATGGGCGGCGATGAACAAGTCGGGCCCCCGACCACGCGGGATCGCGGCGCTGATCTTGTCGAGGTAGGCGTCGTAGGGGACCGCCAGCAACTTGACCCGGAAGTCCGTGCGGCTCTTGTTGATGTCGTCGATGATCTGCTCGACGACGGTGGCCTCTTCGGCGCGGTAGGCGTGCCACAGCACAAGTTCCGGGCGGGTGTCCGCGCCGTCTGTGTCGCCGCTGTCGACGTCCTCAGCGTGCGCGAGGCTGCTGCAGAGGCAGGCCATCGCTGCCACCAGACATCCAAGGAGCCGCTGATGCGGCATCCAGGCCATCACGACGCAATCCGCACGCCGTCAGCGCCAAAGAACGTCAGCCGATTCACCCGCGCGAACAGCGTGACCGTCGTGCCATGGGCGACGCTGTCAGCGTCGTCAGCGTCGACGACGGCGCCGAAGCGCTGGCCGCCGAGCATGCCGAACACGAAGCTTTCCTGGCCGAGTCGCTCGATATGCTCGACCACGAGAGAGCCAACGTCCGCCAACTGGTCGTCACGACGCTGGCCAACGGCGGCGATGACGTCGTGGGGACGAACGCCGACCTCGATGGCTGCGCCGGGAACGCCAGCCAGTCGGAGGGCAGAAGTCGGGACGACGTTCATGGTCGGCGTGCCGAGAAAGGTCGCCACGAAACGATTTGCTGGGTGGCGAAAAACCTCCAGGGGGGCCCCAATCTGCTGCGCGATGCCGTCCGACAGAACGACAACACGGTCGGCCAGTGTCATGGCCTCGACCTGGTCGTGGGTCACATACACGGTGGTCGTGCCAAAGCGGCGTCGCAGGGAGGCGATTTCGGCGCGTACTTCCATTCGCAGCTTGGCGTCGAGGTTGGAGAGTGGCTCGTCAAACAAGAAGGCTTTCGGACGTCGCACAACAGCGCGGGCCATCGCCACCCGCTGACGTTGACCACCCGAGAGTTGCTTGGGTTTGCGATCGAGAAACTGCGCGAGGCCCAACATGTGGGCGGCGTCGTCGACCCGTCGGGCGATCTCCGCCTTGTCGACCTTTCGCACCGTCAGGCCGAACGCGATGTTCTCGCGGACGCTCATGTGCGGGTACAGCGCGTAGCTCTGAAAAACCATGGCGAGGTCGCGGTCGCCGGGAGCGACATCGTTGGCTCGGAGCCCGTCGATGAGGAGGTCGCCAGCGCTGATGGTCTCCAGCCCGGCGATCATCCTCAGTGTCGTGGATTTACCGCAGCCCGAAGGGCCAACGAGAACGACAAATTCGCCGTCGGCGATGTCCAAATCCAGCCGCTTGACCACGCGGACGTCGCCATACCGCTTCTCGATGCCACGCAATGATATCGACGCCACGAAGTCCCCTGACAGCTGCCGCCTGCTGAACCAGCGCGCCTGGCACTGCGCCAAGGGCCCGAATCATCAGAACAATTCAACCGCAAAGCGGTCGAAGCCAACGACACCCTATTCGCGTTCGACCTGGCCCGGCACGGTGACCAGGTCAGACCCAACGAGAGCCGCAGCAAGCGGCAGTCTCCTGTCGTGGAAACAGCCATGCGGGTCAACAGGTCGGGAAAGCGAAGGAACCGGGCACGCGCCATTGACGCACCGCATCATGCGCACGACAGGCATTGACGACGTCATCCAATTCGACGACGAGGCCGCTCGTTTCGAGAAACCGGGTCAGAGGATCGACACATGCAGTTCGTCTCGATGGTCGCAGGCATGACGGAAGACACGTTCGCTGAGGTTATCTCTGCCTCGCCGCGGAAAATCCGCGAAACACTGTTCGCCCGACTCAACATCAAAGCGAAGAAGCAAATCGGACTCAAGGTCCACGGCAAGCTCGAAGAGCGAACCAAGAAGCTCCACGAGCGGCTCAAGGGTGCCCAGACTGAGCAGGAGAACAAGCTCTGTGAGGAACTCATGCGCAACTGGCTGTTCACCAAGCGGCCGTTGCTGAAGGCGACCCTCGACCACCTTGGCGTCAAGAACGACAATGGCTTGGTCGACGAGGAGCCAGCATTCTTCAAGGACCTCACGTCGGAAAAGGTCAACGACCTCAAGGGCGTTCTCGCCGCTGAGCACCCCGTCGAGCACATCAAACTCTACCTGGAGTTTGTTGGTGTCCCGGGCGACGCGCTGTCATCGCTGAAGAACTGAGCGTACGACCAGACACGAAAAAGACCCGGCGTGCGCCGGGTCTTTTTCGTTGGGCCATCAGTTTCCGGCCACTGAACCCAGACAGGGGGCGGCTCAGCCGTCGAACAGCTCGCTGAACTCGGGCAGTGCCCGAACGATGTCGAAGAACCGATCACTCTCGACCCAGGCCCGGACCCGCTCGCGATCAGCCATGGCCGCGAGCCGGAGGGACTCGAGACAGCGATCGGTGTCCCCTTGGGCTGCTCGCAGGGCCGCCATGTGATAGTTGGCCATCAAGTCAGCCGCGTCGAGCTCAAGAGCGCGTTGCAGGGCCCGTTCGCTCTCGGAATAGATGCCCTTGGTCGCATAGCAGTTCCCGAGGTCCACCCAAGCGTCGAGATTGTCGCCCTCGACTTTGACGACTTCGCGCAACAGGGAAATCGCCTCGCCGGGGCGGCCCATGTCCATCAGCACCGTGGCCATCTCATGCTTGGCAACCGGGTCCTTTGGGTCGATGCGCAGAGCCTCCTGGTACGACGCCAGAGCTTCCTGAAACAAGCCGCGCTCGGCATAGGTCAGGCCCAGGTTCAGGTGGGCGTCTGGATAGTCCCACTCGACGGCAAGGGCTTCTTTGTATTCAGCAACCGCGAGTTCATAGCCATGAGTGGAAAGGAACGAACCCAAGTTGTAGTGGGCCGTTGGCGACTGAGGCTCCAGTTCAATGGCAACCAGGTACTCCTTGAGCGCCTCTCGGAACCTTCCCTTGTCCGCGAGCACCGTTGCCAGGTTGTCGTGAGCGTGGGCGCTGTCGGGGTCGAGTTCGACCGCCTTGGCAAACTCGCGCAGAGCCTCATCGAGCCAGCCGCGGTCCGCCAGTTCTATCCCGCGTTGGTTGTGGAAATCGGACTGGGCAATCCGGTCAAACTTTTCTCGGTCCGCCATGGTCGTTGGCTAGCGAGGTCGTCACGGTCCTGCAACGCCGGCGTCCACCAAACCGCCTTTTGCTTCGAAGACGAAGTTACGCCGAAGAACTCCAGTGAGTCCGGAACACTATTTGAAGACAGCGGAATATGTCGACATCCACATGGAATACTGGATGTCAGAG
>CAJBHN010000804.1 GCA_903952805.1 uncultured Myxococcales bacterium
CGATACGCCGCCGCCCCTGAACATCGCCGGCTCCGCCGTCAACGCCGCCTGCGCCAGCACCGCCGGCGACGCCAGCCTGCCCCTGCTGGCCCTGGGCCTGCTGACCCTGCGGCGGCGCCGCCGCTGACGCTGACGCCCGCCACAAGACGACTGAGACGCAGGCCGGGCACCCCCGGCCTGTTTCTTTTGGATCCCTCGAAGGCGTCGGCGAAAGCCATCGGCCGCCGGGGTCCGTCCGCGCTCCCGTCGACCGCTGAGCCATCCGTGCCTGGGGCACGAAGCGGGTGTGAACCCGCCCCTGACGTCCTGTGATGCACACCGTTGGAGATCCGGACATGCCTTTGGCATTCGCCCTGGCAGCAGACCGATGGCGGTTCTGCTTCGAGTTCAGGCCCGGTATGCGGCCTGCGCCGTCGCTCCACCGGCGTCTGCCATGTCGCCATCCTCGCGTCGTGCGAGGAGCAGGACCTCAACGGGCACGGCCACCGTCACGGTGTGGCGCGGGTGACTTGCTCCGTGGCCGCAAAAGGTGGCGTGAACACGCCGTCGCCGTCGCCGTCGACGTAGAGGGGAGGACTCACGCAGACGACTTCGCCGCCCCCGGTCGGGGCATTGCCCGTGCCGCCGCGGGAGACGGCGACGACGACGCTGTCGCTGTCGATGCGCAGGTTGTCGACGGCGTGACGCAGGCGCTCGACACCCGCCGCCGCCACACCGTCGAGCGGCAACGACACCAGGCCCGCGTCGTCGAGGCTCAGGCTGGTCGCGTCGCCGGTAAGGGGTTGCACCGTGCCGCCGACATAGAGTTCGAGTCGACCGACTGTGACGTGCGGCGGAGCCTGCAAGCGCACCGTCATGGTCCGGTCAGCAGCCACGAGGTCGCCGGCGCCCATATGCAGCGCGTCGTCAGCCAACAGCGTGATGAAGCAGCCCTCGGCGATGGTGGTGCGCTGGGCGCGAATGGTCTGGCGCAGCAGGGCTTCATCGACGGCGATGGGGTCGTCGCCACCAACGAACAAGAACGTGCGCGGGTAGCCGACGGCGCCATTCATGCCGTGGGAG
This sequence comes from uncultured Myxococcales bacterium, assembly GCA_903952805.1. GTDB lineage: Bacteria > Myxococcota > UBA727 > UBA727 > VGSZ01 > VGSZ01. Next base: position 1,063 of record CAJBHN010000804.1, read on the forward strand.
TCGCTGTTGCCCATGGCGGCGATGGGCAGGCCCGCGTTCATCATGCCGAACCAATCGGCCAATACCGGCACGCTGGTGGTGTTTTCGGCGGCGAGAGCCTTCAACGTGGCCTTGCCCGCGGGCGTGTAGAGGCCGACGTCGCCGAAGTTGGTGTTGACCTCGATGGCGTCGAAGGCCGGCGACCAGTCGGCGTAGACCGTCGGTGGCAAGGTGGCGAGGTTTGGCGGGTCCCTGGGCAGGCGGGCGCCGTCGGTGGGATCAAAGACCATCGACGCCAACACGCCCGTCAGCCCCGAGCGCGGATGGTTCAGCTGAATCAGGATGTCGCTGTTGCCGCCGCCGCCGCCGGCGCGGATGTCGCGAAACATCTCAGGCACGGTCTTTTGCCACCACATCGATGACCCGCTGTCGGCGAAGGGGTCGGCGTCGTCGACCGTCCATGGATAGGCGTTGAAGTGACCGATGGCCTGGTACGAGACCTCCTCGCCGACGAAGGCCACCATCTGTCCGCTCAGGCCGAGCTGCTCCACGAAGGGGCGGAAGTCGACGAGGTTGTCGTGTTCGGTGGAGACCGCGACCTCGATGCCTTCGGCGGCGTTTTCCAGGACCTTGATGGGCACGGGCACCACCGCATCGATGCTGCCGAGGCTGTGCTGATGGAATTCGCCGCCGACGAAGCCGGTGGTGTCCAAGACGCGCGCGATGCTGGCGGCCACGGTGGTCGCGGTGCCGGCGCTGACGTCGAC
>CAJBHN010000805.1 GCA_903952805.1 uncultured Myxococcales bacterium
GCTGCCGCAGCCTGGCCTGGATCGCCGCTGCAAGCCAGCGGCGGTAGCGGTGGTGGTAGCTGCGGCGGCAGCTGCGGCGGCTTTGGCGGCGGCGGCGGCGGCGGCGGCGCTTCGTCGTCCCCCGGCGTGCGCAGCTTTCGGCCCTCGTCTCGCTGACCGGCACTGAAATTCCCTGAAGAGACAAGAGGTTACGCGCCTCAATCGGGAAGCAGACCCTCGGAAACATCAGGGCCCTTCAGCACCGGCCGCGAGGCTGCGCTGAAGGGTTCTGTTCTGTTCTGTCGTGTCACGCCCTGCGTCAGCCGCGCCGCATCCGGCGCTCCGGGTCAGTTGTCGTCGTCGTCGACGGCGTGGTCGTCGTCGTGGTCGTCGGCGTGGTCGTCGGCGTCGGCGTCGTCGACGGCGTCAGCGTCGGCGCGCACGGCGTCTTCACCAAGCGCCACCAGGGCGTGCTCCAGCCAGGCCACGTCAGCGCGGGCCAGCATGAGCATATGGTCGACGGCGAGGGCCACGCCGAGCCCCAGGTGGCGCGGACCACGGTGTTCGTACAGCGCGATCTCCTCGCGGCGCGCCACGAGGCGGGCGTGGAGTCCCGCGCGGACCACCGAGGGTGGCAGCTGTTGCAGGAACATGACGGCGACGTCGTGTTGTCCCCGCAGGTCGTCGTTGCCGGCGATGCTGGCCCGCAGCAAGGTGTCGAGGTGGGCGAGGCCGGCGGTGGTGATGCTGTACACCTTGCGCTGCGGCCGGTTGCCGACTTGTTCCGTGCGGACTTCGACGAGAGCCATCTCCAACAGCTTGTCGAGCGTGGCGTAGGCGGTGGGTTTTTTGAGGTTCGCCACGCGGCCGAGGTTTTTGTCGACGAAGTCGTGCACGACGTAGCCGTGCGATGACTCGGTCTTCAACACACCCAGCAGCAACATGGCGCGATGATCAAAATCAAGCATCGCGCTGGTCCACGTTGTTGGATGATCCCACCTGCAATCCATCGCGGACGATGCGGCCATCAATCATTTCCACGACGCGACGACAGCGTCCGGCGATGCGTGGATCGTGGGTCACCACCAAGAAGGCGCACCCATGGACCCGATGGGCCTGCTGCATCAGCGCGAAGGCGTTGTCCGAACTCTCGGTGTCGAGGTTGCCGGTGGGCTCGTCAGCCAACACCACCGCCGGCTTGACGCACAGGGCACGGGCGATGGCCACCCGTTGGGCCTGGCCTCCCGACAGCTCGCCAGCCTTTCTCTGGGCCTTGTCCGTCAGCCCCACCTCGCTGAGCAACTCCATCGCATAGGCGGTGTCGGCCGCGGTCGGCCGTCGCTCGATGCGCACGGGCATCAGCACGTTTTCCAGCACGGAAAACGCCGGCAGCAGATGATGGAATTGAAAAATGAAGCCCAGCGTTCGACCGCGCAGCCGGGTGCGGGCGTCGTCGTCGAGGGACGAGGCGTCGACGCCGGCGACCTCCAACATGCCGCTGGTGGGTCGGTCAAGCAGGCCGAGGATGTTGAGCAGCGTCGACTTGCCCGAACCCGATGGGCCGATGAGGGCGGCGAAGTCGCCCTGCTTGAGCTCCAGGTTGATGCCATGCAGCACGCGGGTGGCGGTCTCGCCGTGGCCGTAGACCTTGTCGACGTGGTTGAGCCGCAGCACCACGTCGTCGGCGTCGGCGCGGGTTGAGGCGGCTTCGGGGGTGTTGGTGACCTTAGCCACGGATGGCCTCCGCCGGATCGAGCTTGGCGGCCTGGCGGGCGGGGACCAGCGCCGACACCACGCCGGTGGCCAGCGCAATCAGGCAGGCGCGGGCAATCAACGACGGCGGCGATTCGATGACAAAGGTCAAGGGCAGTTGGCGGAAGCCAAACAACAGCAACAGGCCCAGGCTGGTGCCCACGATGGAGCCGGCGACGCCGACGATGGCCCCCTGCCACAAAAAGACCCGGTTCACCTGGCTGCGCGAGGCGCCCATCGCCCGCAGGATGCCGATTTCCTTCTTCTTTTGGACCACGCTGACCACCAGCACCGAGGCGATGCCGAGGGCGACGGCGAGGATGACGAAGGCCTGGATCATGTTGGACGACGAGCCCTGCGATTGCAGCGCGACCATCAGTTGGGCGTTGAGCGTCATCCAGGAGTCGGCCACCAGGCCGGTGCGGTCGCCGATGGCGGCGGCGACGGCGTTGGCGGCGAAGATGTCGTCGACGCGGCATTCGATCAAGCTGATGCCGCCGTCGACACTCAGCAGCGCCTGGGCCTGGCGCAGCGGCACCAGCACCCACCGCAGGTTCACGTCCTTGGCGCCGAGATCGAAGATGCCCTGGATGCGGACGGTGGCGGTGTGGTCCTCGTCGACCAGCAGGCGCAGGCGATCGCCGACGTGGGCGCCCAGATCCGCCGCCAACTCGGTGCCGATCAGGGCGCCGTCGCCCTGCACCATCGCGGTGCCCTCCTTCATCCGATCCGTCAGGCTGATGATGCGGTCGAAGTCGGCGGGCTCGATGCCGCGCAGCGTGACGGCGCGGCGCGCCTGGCCCCGGCTCGCCTGGGCGGCCCCCGACACCACCGCCGCCGACGCCACCACGCCGGGGACCTCGTCGACGGCGGCCTTGACCCGCGGGCCATCGGGCAATGAGCGGAGCCGTTGGGCGGGTTGTTCGGCGCTGCGGACCATGACCCGGTCGCCGTCGAGGGCGATGACCGGCCGGCTGACTTCTTCGCCGGGGCGCACCACAACATGGGCCTGCGAGCCGAGGGTCTGCTTGATGAGCGAGGTTTGCAGGCTCTCGATCAACGACGACAAAAAGATCAACACGGCGACGCCGACGCCAGCGCCAGCGAGGATGAGCAGACTCTGGGCCCGCCCCTCGCGCAAGAAGCGCAGGGCCACCACCAACGGAAAGCTCATGGCGCCGCCTCCGTCGCCGTCTTGACCCTGGCGCCGGCGCGGACCTTGGGGTCGACGACGACGACGTCGCCCGCGGCGAGGCGGCCGCCGGCGATGGGGGCTATGACGACGACTTCGGCGCCGAGCTCCTTCGAGGTGCCCGTGCCGGTGCCGGCGTCGGCGCTGCGGCCGCGGGCCACGACGGTGACAGCGACGTCGGTGGCGGTGCCGCCGACGACGACCAGCAGCGTCGGTGTGGCGGTGGCCAGGCCGCGCACGGCGCGGGCGGGAACGGTCAGGCCGGTCTTCTCGCCGGTCTTGACCTCGACCGACACGGTCATGTCGGTGCGCAAAAAGCCCGGCGGCTCCGGCACGAGCAGGCGCACCGACACGGTGCCGCGGCCGGCGTCGACGACAGGGGCAATCTCGGTGACGCGGGCACCAAAGACGCGGTCGGCGAAGGCGTCGGCGGACACGACGGCCTCTTGACCCACGGCGAGCACCGCCAGCACCCGTTCGTCGGGCTCGACGAGGATTTCGACGCCGTGACCCGCCACGCTCTTGGGGGCCAGCGACAGCAGCGGCCGGCCAGGCGCCACGGCCTCGCCGGGCTCCACACTGCGCACCAGGACGGTGGCGGGAGCGCGGGCCTCCAGCCGCGTCAGCGACAGGCGGGCCTCGGCCTGCTGCACGAGCGATTCGGCGACGGCGACGGCGGCGCGGGCCAAGGCCACCTGGGAGCCTCCCTCGCTGAAGGCGGCA
>CAJBHN010000806.1 GCA_903952805.1 uncultured Myxococcales bacterium
CAGCGCTTCAGGAAAAGGGCCGTGCCGGCGCGCGAATCGAGGCCGTGGCGTGACTCATACGTAGGCATGGCCGGACGCTAGCAGATTACTGGGCGGGCTGCATCGACGGCAGCTGACCACCGGTCTGAAGACGCTCGATGAACCGTCGCATATAGTAAACAGCTCGAGCATACACCGTCATGGCGTATTTCTTTCTGTCGACTTTACGCTCAGCTTCAATGGCGGCGTCTTCCTCCTTGTCGAGCTGTTCTTGAATCTTTTGGAACTTACCGACCTTGATATTCAGCAGCTTGCGACCGGCGCCATCTTCGTCGACGTTCTTGTCGTTTTGTGGGCTGAAAATCCAAATGAAGTCCTTGAGTTCCTGGACCTGGACCGGCCTCGTCACGCTGAAACCGCCGACGTCACGATTCTTGAACTCGTCAGTCAGGAACCGCACGTTGTCGATGCTGGCGAAGTCGAGCTGAATCTGCTTGCCGTTGATGTAGACCGTCGTGCCGACGGCGGTGAGCTGGTAGCTGGCGTCGACGGCAACAATGGTGTTGACGGATTGCCGGAGGTTCTCAAACGGCTGAATGAAGATGTCGTTGTCTGGATCGTACATCTTGACGTTGCGCACGAGCATGTAGAGCGTTGAGATGGTCTGGCGGCCCAGCTGCTGAAGCTTGGTGTCACGCCCCCGTTGAGGAGCCACCGCCTGCTTCTTCAGGTCGACCTGGCCAATGGCCGCTGGCCGCGCATCACCTTCGGGCTGCTGTGACATCGGTGTCCTCTCCATCTCTGCTGGCGACGTCGTCGCCGTGAACTACACAGTCCCGGTCAAACGAGCCTTGACGTTGACGACGCCGGCGGCCGCCGTCTCACGCACGTCTTTCGAATGCTTCTTGGTGGTGTCCTCTGCGACCGTCCGCAGGACCTGCAACGCAGGAATCGACGGTGCCGACTCCAGCCCTCCAATCGCGAGGAGCTTCAAGTCATCGACGCGCTTCTTGGCGAACATGGACGACTTCTGGTCAAAGACCCGAACGAGGAAGGCTTCAACGGGCGCGCAACGCAGTTGCACAAGCGCCGAGAACGCTGCCTTCTTTTCGGCGTCGGCAATCTTGTCGAAGGTATCGGCCTGGATCATTTCCAGCAGCATCGTCGCCCCCTTCTCGGGTGCGAAGTTTGGCAGCAGCCGGGCCGCTTGCGCCCGCATCTGCGAATCCGCGTGCGTCTTGAACGTCCTCGCGACGATGATGAATGAGTCGTCGGTGCCACTGCGACCAATCACCGCCAGGGTTTCCAGGCGCAAGATGGCGTTGGGGTGTTCGAGGGTCTGGCCGAAGATGGAGAACTTGTTCGGCGGATTGATCTTGTCGATCGTGTAGATCATGTCTTTGACGAAATTTGACGACGGGTGGCCAAGACGCCCGGCGAACGTGTCCACGTACCCCTTGCCGAGTTCTGCCAAGACATCGCATACAAGGCGACGATTTGGCAGCAGCGTCAACGACTCCAGCATGTCCAACAGCGGAATGATGGCCTCAGACCCAAGGCTCTGCAGATACCGGCGAATGCCTTCGGCATCCTTGGCGATGCCCGAGTTGAGCATCTGGCCGATGGCCTGAACACGCTGGCTCTCGCCCATGCGAGTTCGAAAGCGATCCTCGCAGTGCCCAATGAGTTCGCGCTTGGCGACCGACAGCTGCTCCTTCGCCGCCGAAGCACTGAAACGTCGACGAATGTGGTCGATCGCCGTGAACTTCTCTTGGAGAATCAATGCATCGAGAAGCTGAATGAACGCTTCCGCAACGTCTTCGAAGCTTGCCTCGGTGGTGTCGAGTTCGAGCAGCTGAAAGAGGACCGTGACGAGTTTGGTGAGTTGGCGCTGTTCCTCGCGAACCAGTCCAGCCTGCACGCGAGCCCGATCTCCGCCGGTGGCTGTTACGCCCTGAATGATGGCGCCGCGCATCTGGTCGACGTCGTCAAGCTGGAGTTCAAGATCTTCCGACGAGATGCGCGCGAAGCGAAGGTAGTCGTCGGAATTCGATTGGAGCTGGCGATAGAGGTAGGCCACCACCTTCTCGATCTCAATCTCGACCTCCTCCAGATCCTCGTCGGGCAACGCCTTGAAGCCCTCGACAACGACATATTCGATATGGGTCAGCTCGGCCTTCCACAGCAACGTGGCGACGTCATCGCGACCCTTCTTCTCTGAGTCCCCCGCATTGAGGCAGAGCAGAAAGAAACGCTGGAGTTCCTCGGCGTCCACGCCTTGCTTGAAGACCAGCATTCTCACGCCGATGGACCAGAGCGGGAAAATAATATTATTTTCGCGACTGTCGTCCTCGAAGACGATGTGGGGCCCGATTTTGTACGCCATGGCGTCAAGCTTGAAACTCAACATCGGGTGCACAGCCAGGAGTTCCTGCATCCCGGTTGTGAAGCCGTCGAGGTACTCAGGGTACCGATCGACGTTGTGGCGATACAAGGCAATCTGCTTGAGCCCACGACGAAGGCGGTCAAAAACCACCGTGGCCGCATCGGCCTGCGCCTGTCGCGCCGAGCCCGCATCTGCCTCTTTTGCTCGCCCTCGTGCGTCGGCCATCTCACCTTCCTGCGCCTTGTCATGACGCTTCGTTCGGGGTCGGCCACCGCTGGCCGGACGCCCCTGGGCAGGCTAGCAGAGTTGCATGGCAAGCAAGGGTGTCTCCATCGTGGTGTTCGGCGAGGTGCTGTGCGACCTGTTCGCACCTCGAGCAGGCGTCTCTTTGGCCGAAGCGGCCGTCCTTGTTCCCCACCTGGGCGGCGCACCTGCCAATGTCACGGTCCAGCTTGCCAGGCTTGGTGTCCCGGTGTCGCTCATCAGCGCCGTGGGTCCCGACCCCCTCGGCGAGCGCCTGCGACGGATTTTGGTCGCCGAGGGCGTCAATATTTCGGGCGTCATGTTCAAACCTGGACACAGGACCGGGGTGACCCTCGTCGAAGTGGATGGCACCGGCGAACGGACATTTTTCGGCTTTCGGGAAGCGAGCGCCGACCTGGCGATCGTTCCCAAAGATGTGTTGCGTCCTGCCTGCTTGCGTTTGGTGCGGGCATCGCGCGTTTTCCACACTGGTACCGTCAGCCTGAGAAACGACGCATCGCGCGACGCCACCGAGGCTTTGCAGGACGCTGCCCGGGCCGCGGGCTCGCTCATCAGCGTCGACGTCAACTTGCGTCCGGGCATGTACCCTTCGCGTGCGTTGATGCTGGAGAGGGCCAATGGTGCCGTGGCCCGCGCCGACATCGTCAAAGCCACCCGCGACGAGGCGGCCCTGCTCTGTGGGGTTGGGCGCAACAGCGGTGTTGCGCGTTTGGCTTCGTTGCTGCTCAAGCGTGGCCCCAAGCTGGTGACCGTTACCGACGGCGACAAGGCCATGTGCGTCTCAACGCAGAATCATCAGGTCTTGATGGACGCAGTCCCGGTCACCGTGGTTGATGCCACTGGCGCTGGTGATGCGTGCTGCGGCGCTGTGCTCGCCGCCTTGCTGGCGATGAACCTCGCTGAGGGCAACCTTGCGACGCTCACGGAACAGCAACTTTGCCGCCTCGCCGATGTGGGGCGCCGGGCCGGCGCAGCAGCCGTGCGATCCCTCGGCGCCACTACGGGAATGATCCGGCGCCTGCCGGGTCGAAGGGCGCGTTGACGAAGACATGGACACAGAGCATCGACGTCCGTTCAGTCTGCTTTGAGGGTGATGGCAGCCTTTGATGCAACGTAGCGTCCGAGAGCTTCAACCAGGTCGACGCCACCCCGATGAGCACGAGCGAAGCGATAATCTGAGCGACCGCCCTCAAAGCCGTCGACGTCCTCGAGGTCCAATCGCTGATCGAAGGTGGCGGCGGTCAACCAGGCCCCACCAAGCGGGTCGGGTTCAAACAGAGCCCCAACGGCAGCGCGCTCCTCGGCCAGCACCAGCAGGTTGCGACGCATTCGGTTGTCCTGCTTCTCTCGGACCCGCACCACAAAAACCCCCGGCGCTTCAAGCCGACCGTGCTGTTCGACGAGGCGGCGGGCCTGGTCGGCGGCGACATGCGCGCGGTCGGAGAGCGTGCGCACCTCGTCAGTGAGGACCATATCCAGACTGGGCCCGTGAGCAGCGAGTCCAAGGGCAAGGCGGGTGTTGAAGGCGAGGGCCGACACCCG
>CAJBHN010000807.1 GCA_903952805.1 uncultured Myxococcales bacterium
AGGGGCGCAGGCGGCAGCCGCCAACCACGTCGTCTTCGCCCGGCGGGTGAAGCCAAGTTGCTCGTAGAGCGAGGCGAGGGAGACCTGGGCATTGAACAGGGTGCGGTCGTAGACGGCGGCGATTTCATAGGATTGGAGCGCGCCCATGTAGTCGGTGCCCTGCATGGCGAGGTGTCCACGTTCCAACCAGGCCCGCGCCGACAGGGGCTCACTGGCGAGCCAGCGCGTCACAACCGCGTTGGCGCTGGCGATGTCGCCGACGGTGACGTGGTGGTCCACCAACGCCCGGGCGCGTGATTCGCTGAGGTGCTGCGCCGGCGTGACGACTGCGGCGGGCAGGGGTTGGCGAAGCAGGTCGGCGACGACCCGGCGGACATGGTTAAGCTGAAATGGCTTTTCAATGAACGCGTCGGCGCCGTGCTGCTCCTGGATTTCGCGCGCTCGCTCGAAGCCTCGAAATACGGCCGAAATCATGATGACGGGTGTCGAGCGCCACTCGGGGCTGGCCTTGAGGGCGGCACAGATTTCAAAGCCATGGACTCCCGGAACCACCGCATCGAGGACAATGACGTCGGGGCGGCGGTTGCTCAGCGCCTGGCCCACAGCGTCGCCCGTCAAAACGTGGTGGGTGTCGTAGCCGTCGCCCTGCAGGGACCGACTCAGCAGCAGGCCAATGGCCTCGTCGTCCTCGACGATGAGCACATGGGGCCGTTCGTGTTTCACGAGTGGGCGTTCGATGACACCCGCATCGGATTCGCCGCTCACCGGGCTGCGCACTTTCTTCAAGCGCAACGCGCCGAGGGTTGGTGCGCGGGGGGGGGCGGGGACGCTCTCGGTGAGGTCGTCGAAGACGTCAGCCAGGGCCCGGGCGATGGAATCGGGTCGGGGAATCCTGGCTTTGACGTAAGGGCTGCGGAGGGTCAGCGAGGCGCCGCCGTCGACCGCGCGCCCCCCATGCAAGACATCGCCGCCAGCCCGACGCGCGTCCAGCGCTCGCTCGATGGCAACAGCGAGAAGTTGCGCCACGGTGGTGACGACGACGATTCGTCGCGCCAACATGACACCCAGGTGTGCAACGGCTTCGGCGGCGCGGGCCGGGTCGGCGACGGCGACGGTGATGTCTTCGCTGCGTGCCAGCACCGGCAAGACCTGGTGTTCACGAAGGAAGTCAGCGGTCACCAGGTCAAGGGCAGTCAAGTCGATCGTCGAGGAGCCAAAGACGACAGCCGGCATCTGCGTCTGCTCGGCCACCACGGCGGCGAGCGTGTCTTCATGCTCGCTCGCGAGGGTCAGGAGTTCGGCGTCGACGTCGGCTTGGCCGGGCGCGCGAGCGGCGTGTTCGTAGATCGCCGCCATCTGCGGCTGCGTCACCGCACCGCTGTCAACGAGGAGCTTCGCCAGAGATGAAAATCGCGTCACTTGGCACGGTCAAACGGGCAGACCATCGGCGTCAATGTCCCTGTCCTGGGCGCCCCGACTTGTGACAGTTGGGCGGCGTGGGCATCCTGATCGGTCAGTCAGCCTGGTCGACAATGCCGATGACGGCCGCGTCGACCGGCACAAAGCTCGGTGACAGGGCCAGCGCCGCTTCGCGCGACCCCACACAGCTCACCAAGTCGCCGACCCCGGCCTGGGTGGCGTCAGCGGCGACGTGGACCTCGCCGACGGCCTGGCGGTTCTTGTCGCAGGGCTCCACCAGCAGCAACTTCACGCCTTTGAGGTTTTCGGCCTTGGTGTTGGCCACGACGGTGCCGATCACGCGAGCAAGGTACATGGGGACTCACACAGCCGCGTTGGCGGCGGGCTCCGCCGGCTTGGGCGGGTTCTTGAAGGTGCGGAAGATGACGAGGCCGGCGCCGACGACGATGCAGGAGTCGGCGACGTTGAAGGTAGGCCAGTGATTGGTCCGGAACGTCTCGATGAGCCACGCCTGGGCGCCGGCGGGAGACGCCAGGTAGAAGTCCAGGAAGTCGATGACGTAGGAGAGCCGGGCCCGGTCGATGAGGTTGCCGATGGCCCCGGCGATGATCAAGGGAAACGCCGTCATCACCGCCCAATCGGCTTGCGTGAGCTTCAGGTACCACACGGCGATACCGAGGCTGGCAAGGCTGCTGATCAGGAGCAGAAAGGGCCGCCGAAACCAGTCGGGCAATGAGCCGGTCATCGAGAAGGCGGCGGCTGGGTTCTCAGCGTAGCGGAGGTTGAAGAGGCCGGCGATGACGGGGATGTCTTTCAACACCACCCGCTGCCCGTGCCTGGTGACTCGAGGGGTGGCGCGACAGGTTGCGCGGTTCGCTTTGAAAAACGTGTCATCGCCGCATTGTTGGAACTGGGCGATCTCGACGGACGTCGCGGGCCGCGTCAAGGCGTCCATCGACCAGAGTTTTGTGGCCTGGTCGACGCCCACGCCGACAACGACGATGACCAGCAGCCAGGCAACTCGGTTCTTCCAGATGAAATCGGTCATGGTCTTCCTTGAACCACCGAGGCTCGACGCGCATTTTTTCGCGTTTTGACGCTTCAATCGTGCCTCCGGACTCTACCCACGCTGTCGGGGGGAGCAACCCCGTTGGTCGACGGCGTCGGCCACAGTCAGGGAATCGCTCGGATTCTCGACCGGGCCTCCTGCCGACGGTAGATCAGCCCATGGGCGCATCGCTGGGCATCGATCTGGGCACCACCAACACCGTCGTCGCCGTTGCTGCCGCCGGCAAAGCCACCGACATCGTCGACGTCGCCGTCCCCCAGTTGGTGGCGCCGGGGGAGACCGCCGCTGTGTCGCAGGTGCCGTCGGCCCTCTACATCGCTGCCGATGGCGAATTCGACGCGGCCGACCTCGCCCTGCCATGGGGCGCCGGGCCGGCGTGGCCCGTGGGGCAGATGGCGCGGGTTCACGGGTTGAAAGTTCCCGGGCGGGTGGTGTTGTCGGCGAAGTCGTGGCTGTCGGTATCGACGGTCGACCGTCGGGGCCCGGTGCTCCCCTGGGCGCCGGCCGATGACGCCATGCCCCGCATCTCGCCTCTCGAGGTCCAGACCCGGCTGCTGCACCATGTGCACGACGCCATGACGCATCTGGGGCAGCCAGTCGACGACGTCACGCTGACCATCCCCGCCTCGTTTGACGCCGTGGCCCGGGAACTCACCCTCGAGGCCGCCGCCCGCGCCGGCTTCGGTGCGGTGCATTTGCTTGAGGAGCCCCAGGCCGCGTTTTACGCCCTGCTGCAGCGGGAGGCCCATCGCCTGCGCGACCTCCTCGACGGCGTGAGGTTGGTTCTCGTCGTCGACGTTGGCGGCGGCACCACCGACCTCACCCTCCTGTCGGTGCAGGCGAGCAGCAAGAAGGGACCGCCCACCATCGAGCGCATCGCGGTGGGCGACCACGTCATGCTCGGTGGCGACAACATGGACGTCACGCTGGCCCGGCTCGTCGAGCAGAAGCTCACCGGCGCTGTCGGCACCCTCGACGCCGTGAGCTTTTCGCACCTGGTGCTGTCGGCGCGCCTGGCCAAAGAGACCTTGCTTGGCGACAACGCCCCCGACGAATTCGGCGTGACCCTGTTGTCGCGGGGCAAGAAGCTCCTGGGTGGTGCAAAGACCAGCGTCGAACGCCGTGAGGACGTCCGCCGGCTGCTGCTCGATGGCTTCTTGCCGTTCACGGGACCGGCCGAGGTTGTCGAACGCCAGCGCGGTGTGGCGCTTGCCGAACTCGGTTTGCCCTGGGCCAAAGACACGGCCCTGCCACGGCACATCACGACGTTTCTCCGTCGTCATCTGGCCGCCGCCGCCACCGCCGGCGCCCGCATCGTCGACGGGCTGCCGTTGCCCGACGCCATCTTGTTGAACGGCGGTGTGTTTCGCGCCCCCACCATCCGCGCTCGCCTCGAGGAGATCGTGGCCTCGTGGGCCGGCGACGCCGGCGCCGTGCGCTTCTTCGACGTCAGCGGCGACGACCTCGACCGCGCCGTCGCCCGCGGCGCCGCCTACGCCGGTCTGGTGCGTCGAGGGCAGGGGGTCCGCATCGGCGCCGGCAGCGCCCGCGCCTACTTCGTCGGCGTCGCCAGCGACGACGGCGCCCGCGCCCTCTGTGTGGCCCCCCGCGGCATGCTCGAAGGCAACACCACCGAGGTCGAGCGCGTGTTTCGGCTGGTGGTGGGCGAGCCCGTGTCCTTCCCCCTGTTCAGTTCGACGTTTTCGTCGGCGGCCGCCGGTGACGTCGTCGACGTCGCCGACCTTGAGCCCCTGCCGGCGATTTCGACGGTGCTGTCGCCGGGGCGCGAGGTGCCCGTCCGGCTGCAGGCCACGCTCTCTGAGGTGGGTACCCTCGAACTCGCCCTCAAGATGACCCCCGAGGCCCTGGAGCGCTTCAAGCTGTCGTTCTCGACGCGTTTGGATGGCGTCGTCGTCGGCGACCGCGCCGCCGCCCCCGGCGAGATCCCGTCGGCGGGTCATGTGCACAAGCGCCTCGACGAGGGCAAGGAGCTCATTGCCGACTACTTCGGCAGCAAGAGCCGCGACGTCGACATCAAGCGGGTCAAAGACTTGCGCCGCGACCTCGAGAAGCTGTTTGGCCTGCGCGAGCAATGGCCCCTGGCGCTGTCGCGTGAACTGGCGGGGGTGCTGTTGAGCGGGGCCGCTCGACGACGACGGAGCGCCGATCACGAGCGGGCGTTCTTTCAGAACCTGGGCTACCTCCTGCGCCCCGGCTTCGGCGCGCCGTTTGACGATTGGCGCATCGAGCAGCTCTGGCCCTTGTGGAAAGACGGCGTGCAGTACGTCGCCGAGAAGCCCACCTGGGCGAGCTGGTTCATCCTCTGGCGCCGGGTGGCCGCCGGCCTCGACAGCGCCCGCCAGCAGGAGGTCTGGACGTACCTGAAGCCCTGGCTCCTCGACGCCGGCACCGGCAAAAAGGGGCAGGGCCCCACGCCGTCGGGCACCGATGAGATGGTGCGGCTGGCAGCGTCGCTGGAGCGCCTGCCAGCCACCGAAAAGGTCATCCTGGGTGATTTTGTCGCCAAGAAGCTTGGCCGAGGTGGACTGGTCAGCGCCTGGCCCCTGGGACGCATTGGCACCCGGCAGCCGATGTCGGGCACGGTCGGCGACGTAGTCGGCCCCGATGTCGCCGCCCGCTGGATCGACAAGCTGCTCGAGCAGGACCTCAAGACCGCCGAGGGCGCCACCTTCGCGGTGGTCCAGCTCGCGCGCCTGACGGGCGACCGCAGCCGCGACGTCGACGACGCCGTCCGCGAGCGGGCCATCGCCCGACTTGAGAAGGCGGGCACCGAGCCGGCCTGGATCCAGCAACTCCGGGAAGTGGTGGCGCTGTCGGCAGAGGACGAAGCCGTGGTCTTCGGCGAAGCCCTGCCGGCGGGCCTGCGACTGTAGCATCTGCCTTCGCCGGAACTCGGCAAGTGTTTGAATTATCGCGACTATATTGGCCGGAGGGGCCGAGTCAGCCTCATCAACGATCCGAGAGGAGACCCGAGGCAGCGAGCAGAAACGCTGCCGCGTTTTCTGTGGCACGCTGGGTCTTCCAAGCGGCGTGCGCTGGCTGGGCCACACTCAAGAAACTCAGCACCTGGCTTCGCGTGAACACAGCGGTCACGTCGTAGTCGGCTTCGTGACGACGGTCTTGAAGGTCGATGAATGCCGAGCAGAAGTCGACAAGCGGTGGCGCAATAGGCCGTCGGGCGAGTGCGACGAGCCTCTGGTTTGGCTGGGGATTCCGAGCGGCTGCCAGCAAGGCTGTAGCGGCCTTTCGGACATCTTTGTGGTCGATCGACCTTGCGACCGATGAACGAAAACGTGCGATGGAAATGAGCTGTTTCGTCGCGTCGTCGACGATGAGATGAAAAAGAGAGTAGTAGGCCGACGAAACAGCCCGACGGAGGGAGGCCTGCCGAGGCCGGTTTGGTTCGCGGGTCGCGAGATGCTGCGCCTGCTCGAGGAGGTCCGCCGCGAAGGTCACGCGGGCCTGCGCTCCAGCGCGGCAAGCTCCGACTTGATGACAAATTCGACGGACGCGAACAGTGGGAGGCCAGCTGCCGCAACACGCTCGCGCAATCCCGCAGCGATCCGCTGCAGGCGCTGGCCCATCTTCACCGATGGTTTCGTCATCTTGAGCGCATCCTTCAAGACGACGCGAAATTGCAGAACGTTCTCGCCAGTGTGGTCGGCGCGGACGGCCACCTTCACAGCGAGCACGTCAGGGTCAAGGGCGGCCGGCTGACTCGTCAGGGCGGCGATCTTGTCTGGGTTGAGATGGAAACTCACCCGCCAACTCTATCATGCGGAGGTCCGCGAGTCTGGCGTCGATCGGTTGGACGGGCGGAGCGAGGATGGCCTGCCCAAAAAGAAACAGGCCCGCCGAAGCGGGCCTGTATTCGACCACGAAGTGGTCGAATAGTTCTGTTTATTCAAACACTTGGCGCTGCGCCAAGTATTTGAATTCATTGTCGGACAGGGAGCCAGGCTCAGAAGCCCATGCCGCCCATGCCGCCCATGCCGCCCATGCCGCCCATGCCGCCCATGCCGCCGCCGCCGCCGGCGCCAGCACCCTTGGACTTCTTGTCCTCGGGCTCGTCGGCGATCATGGCCTCGGTGGTCAGCAGCAGCGACGCCACGGAGGCGGCGTTCTGCAGGGCCGAACGGGTGACCTTGGTGGGGTCGATCACGCCGAAGGCCAGCA
>CAJBHN010000808.1 GCA_903952805.1 uncultured Myxococcales bacterium
AGGCCTGGATCACCAACGGCTACGAAGCCAATGCCGCCATCGTGTTCGCCACAACGGACAAAGCCGCCAAGCACAAGGGCATCTCGGCCTTCCTGGTGGCCATGCCCACCAAGGGATTGAGCCTTGGCAAGAAGGAAGACAAACTCGGCATCCGGGCGTCGTCGACGTGCAACCTCATTTTTGAGGGATGTCGCGTGGCCAAGGACCAGATGTTGGGTGAGCCCGGTGCCGGGTTCAAGATTGCCATGGGCACGCTCGACGGCGGCCGGATCGGTATCGCCGCTCAAGCCCTCGGCATCGCCCAGGCCGCCCTGGAGGCGTCGGTCGCCTACGCCAAAGAGCGCACGGCGTTTGGCGCCCCGATCGAAAAGCTGCAGGCCATCCAATTCAAGATCGCCGACATGGCCGTCCGGATCGAGTCCGCCCGGCTGCTCACCTGGCGGGCGGCCAGCCTGAAGGACAGCGGCGCCAAGTACACCAAGGAAGCAGCCATGGCCAAGCTGGCGGCGTCGGAGGCGTCGACGTTTGTGGCCCACCAGGCCATCCAGATCTTTGGCGGCAACGGCTACGTGACCGAGTACCCCGTTGAACGCCATTACCGCGACGCCCGCATCACCGAAATCTACGAGGGCACCAGCGAGGTGCAGCGGCTGGTCATCGGCGGCAACGTCCTGAAGGAGTACTGAGCAGCGACCGGCCCACGGGTCACTTCTGCGTCTCAAAAGCCCGGTTGCCCACCGGGCCTTTTCTTGGGGCGTCCCAGGCTGGGCGATGATCATGTCAGCAGTGCCACAGAGCCAAACGGGCCTGCTCAGCGACAGCAGGCGAGGTTCTGGCGTGGATGCGAGCGGGATTATTCGTCGGCGACCAGGCCATTTTGCAGGCCGTGGACCAGTGGCAGGTCAGCGGGGAGAAAGTCCCGCTCGGACACCCGGTTTTCCTCGACCCATTCAAACGCATTGACGTCGAGGGCCTGGGGTTCGCCCGCGATCACGCGGCAGCGATACACCAGCAGGTGCATTTCGCGGGAGCCATACGTGTGACGGGTTTCAAAACAGCGGGTCCCCACGCTGACCTCGAGCCCGAGTTCCTCGCGGAGTTCGCGCCGCAGGGCTTCATCGTCGGTTTCGCCGGCTTCGACCTTGCCGCCGGGAAACTCCCAATGCAGCCCCAGGTGGCGGCCCGGCTTGCGCTGCGTGAGGAGCACCTTGCCCCCCTCGCGGATGAGCCCGGCAACGACGCGCAGGTTCTTCGGCTTGGGGGGGGCGTTCATGGCCACCGCGCGCGGTCGTTCTTGCCCGACTGGAATATCCGACCGGGCCAGGCGCTGCTCAGCGCCGTAACGGTGCCCGACGTCGACGTATAAAACAGCATGTCGTGCCACAGGTCCAAGTCGGCGGCGACGCCGTTGCCGCTGCCGGCGTACTGCAGGGGGCGCCCCGAGAAGAGGTCCAGAATATAGAGGGCGCCGCGGTCGCTGCCGACGTGGACTCGGCCGCCGCGAACAACGATGCGCGTGGGGGCACCCTTTTCAAAGGTGAATCGCCACCGGATGGCGCCGGTGACAGCGTCAAGGCCGAGGACCTTGCCGGCGCCGGCAGCCACCATCATGGGCGCGCCGCCGTTGGCCAGGCGCATGATTCCAGCCTCCCGGGTGGTCCACTGCTCGAGGTTGGTCTTGGGGTCGATGGCGATGATGCCTCGGGTCTGAGAGGCGACGATCACGCGACCGCCAGCGGCCGGGTGGTAGATGGGATCGGCGTCGAGGTCCCCGAAGGTGTCGCCGCGAGAGAGGTCGAGCTCCTGGATCACGGCGCCATCGCGTCGGTCCAGGACCGACAGGCGACCACTGGCGTGGCCGACGTACAAGCGCCTGCTCAAGCCGTCGGGTTCGTCAACGTCGAGAACCAGCGGACGCCCCTGCCCCCGCAACGTGATGCCGCGTGGCAACGCATGTTTGCTGACCCACAGGGCTTCGCCGGTCAAACGCGACAGGGCATAGGTGCTGTCGTTGCCGGTGACGACGTAGACGACGTCGTCGTGGATGACGACCGGTTCGGTGACCTCGGCGTCGACGGCAGCCACCCATCGCTCAGTGCCGGACGCAACATCGACACGGAGGACGCGGGCGTCGTCGGTGCCGACGTAGGCGCCGTCGTCGACGATGACTGGCTGGGCCAGCACCGCACCCGGGGTCTTGTGCTCCCACAGGGTATGGCCGTCGCGGGCGTCTTTGCAGCGCAGACGCTTGTCGCTGCCGCCAACGACGACCACTCCGAGCCCTGGATGAAACGCCGGCCCCGACGATTCGCGGCGGGTCCATGACGCGCACCGTTCAGCCTCGGAGGCCGGCAACACAATCGAGAGGGCGCAGGGCGCCACCTCGACCGCCGGTGACGCCCATGTGATGCCGTAGACCTGGCGCGCCTCGGGGGTCGCACCGGCGAGGGCGATGGCATGGACGACGACAGCGACGACGGCGGCGTTCACGGGGTCGGCTTCTCGCTCGGGTTCGTCGCAGCCACGGGGGCCGCGCCGAGTGATGCAAGGAGCTCGTCAGCACGAGCCTTCAAGGAGGACTCGGGATAGTCCGCCACCAAGACTTCCAAACGCTTGCGTGCCTGCTGAACATCGCCGTCCTTCTGGTAGAGGCGACCGAGCCCCAACAGCGCCGCGTCTTCGTCGACCTTGTCGGCAAGCGCGACGAGGTCTTCGAGGGCCTCGATGGCACCCTTGACGTCGCCAGACGCCTCTTTCGCTGCCGCGAGGCCGTTGAAGCCAGCGAAGCGGAGGTTGTCGTCGGCCTTGGTGCCGTCGAGGAACTTCTGGTAGGCGGTGATGGCGGCCGCGTGGTCCCCCTGCTTGAGGGCAGCGTGGCCGACGTAGAGGTACGACAGCGTCGAGCCACCGCGACCGTCGTACTTGGTCGTCACCCCCTCGAAGGCCGTGCGCGCTGCTTTGAACTTCTCGTCCGCCGTTTTGTACGGCGTCTTGCCGTCGTCAGGCGTTGAGTCTTCGCCGACGGGGGCCTCCCAGATGTCAAGGGCGCTCACCCAGGCGGCGCTGGCCTCGGTGTTGCCGCTCTTGTCGACGACGGTGTAGATGCCATAGCCAAGGCCGGCGAGCACGACGGCCCCAAGGAAGCCCATGACGGTGGCCTGGTTTTCATGCACCCAGTCGACAAGCTCGAAGCCCTTGACCTGGAACTCGTCCTTGACGGCTTCGGCAGCGGCGGCTTCGGCTTCGGCAGCCTTTTGCTCGTCGACGACGCCAGCCTTGTCGGCGACCTCTTTTGCCTTGGCCTCGGCCTCGAGGCGTTTTTCTTCTTCTTTGTCGCGTGGGGGCTTGATCTTCTTGGCCATGGCCGAGGCTCCGCGCGCACGGTGGGGTGCGCTCAATCCGACACAGTGTGACGTGCTGGCGCATAGGGCGCCCTCGGGGCGACGTCAACGCGCCCGGTGGCCGTTCGCGTGGCTCAGCGCGCTGGCCGGGCTGCTGTGTCTGGTGGCATCGGTGCCGGGCCGGGCGGATGTGCCGATCGGGCTGGCTGTCGGCTATGCCTTTCGGCCCACCAACGCGTTGGTCGACGACCGGGCCCATGGTGCCGCTGCCGCCGTGGTCGTCGATGCCCCTCCCGTGTTGTGGGGCTTGTCAGCCCGTGCCGAGGGCCTGGTGATGACGTGGCCAGCGAAGGCCACGGCGACCTCCCCCCTGCTGGTGACGGGTGGGGCGGCGTCCTTGACGTGGCAATTTGACGATACCGCGGTCCGGGCCCTGGCCTCGCTGGGAGCCTACGGCGGCGTCGTGGTCGACGGGGACGTCGTCACGCCCACCTTTGGTCCGCTGGTCGGCCTCACGCTGCGATTTCCCGTGGCCGACGGCGTCTTCGTCGACGCCCGCCTCTCGGTGCCTTTGGGTGGGGACGGCACGGCGCCCGTGGCCGGGGCCGCGCTGATCGGCGTGAGCATCGCTCCCGACGCCATGTGGCAATCGGCGCGCGAGGGACGCAGTCCAACCGAGATCGCCCGGGACACCGGCGCTGGTCTGTCGTCGCCAGGCGAGCCGCCGCCGCGGTCTTGAGCGCCGGGCATCCGGGCGAATTCACCCTCGCGGTGTGCGAGAGGCATCCGACCGACCGGCGCGGGGCTCCCCAGGACGGCCACCAGGGCGCTGCAGCGTTGGCTCACCCTGTGCTTCGATCGATGTGGGCAGTGCCCGCCCATCGAAGGACCACGACCATGACCGTGCTGTGCGCCACCGACCTTTCCCCTTACGCCCACGGAGCCGCGCGCGCCGCCGCCGCCATCGCCAAACGGATGGGAGCGCCGCTGAAGCTGCTGCATGTCGTCGACGAGATCGGTGCCGAGCAGGACTTCTTGAACACCACGGTCTACGACAACCTGCGCTCATTGGTGGACAATGAGGCTGCCAGCCTGGCCCGGGAATTTGGCATCGAGGTCGAACCCATCGTCACCCCCGGCTTTGCCGACGAAACGGCGGTCGCCGTCGCCGACGACACCCACGCGTCCTTGCTGGTGGTTGGCTCCCTTGGTCGTCGCAAGCAGCACCGATGGCTGGTCGGCAGCGTCGCCGAACGGATTGTGCAGGGCTCATCCACGCCCGTGCTGGTGGTGCGCGACGCCGCTCGAATCGAAGCGTGGGCCAGGGGGGAGCGTTCGTTGAAGGTCATGGTCGGCGTTGAAGTGTCGCCGTCGTCGCGTCCAGCCTTGCGCTTCGTCGAGAGCCTGCGGGCCATGGGGCCCTGCGACGTCACGGTGGTCATGGTGGCGTGGCCCCAGGCCGAGCATGCCCGCCTGGGCGTGCCACCCCCCATGCCACTGGACAGCCTGAACCCCGGCATCAAAGGGCCCCTGCTGCGCGACCTGCACGACTTCGTCGGCACGCTGTCGGGGCCCGGCACCACCAGCTTCGAGGTGCGCCCGGGCTGGGGGCGGGTCGACACCCACCTGGCGAGCCGGGCCACCGACACCGACCCTGACGTCGTCGTCGTCGGCACCCATCGCCGCGCGGGCATCGCGCGCGTCTGGCATGGCTCGGTGTCTCGTGGCGTGCTCATGGACGCTCCTGGCAATGTCGCCTGCGTGCCTGGCGACGCTCTCTCCGTCGACGACACCGCCATCCGACGGATGCAGCGCGTGCTGGTGCCAACGGACTTTTCGCCGCTGGCCGACGCCGCTGTCGTCGTCGCCTACGGCCTGGTGGGCGCCGGCGGCATGGTACGCCTGCTCCATGTGCAGACGGCCGACACCGTCAGCACCGCACGCCCCGACCTCGAGCTCAAGGCCCGAACCCCCCGGGGGGCCGCCGAGCTGGGCATTGCGACTGAGTTGGAGGTCGTCGTCCACGAATCCGCGGCCATCGCCATCGTCACCGCCGCCGCGCGCATGGGCGCCGACGCCATCGTCATGGCGAGCCACGGTCGCTCGGGGATTTCCAAGGCGGTGCTGGGCTCCCAAACCGAGCGCGTCGTGCGGGACGCCCGACGACCGGTGCTGGTGGTGCCGCCGCCTTCGACCTGACG
>CAJBHN010000809.1 GCA_903952805.1 uncultured Myxococcales bacterium
GGCTTCGTCGATGATCCCCGGGATCGCCACGATGTGCATCGCGTCGTCGTAGACGTAGCGGATGGTCTGGTTGCCCGGGAAGACCTGCTCAATCACCCGATCGGCGTTGTCGTAGGCGATGTGGAAGTCGAAGGTCTGCGCCCCGAGCTTTCGCGACGTCCGCACGAGATTGCCGCGGGCGTCGTAGGCGTAGGTTTCGACGGCCTGCTCGCCGTCGCCGAGCGGATAGCGCATCCCCACCAGCTGGCCAGCCCCATTGGTGCACACAGAAGACGGGCAATCGGGGTGCCGGTCGAAGATATAGTCGGTGCGGGTGGTGTCGGCAGCGGCCTCGTCGTATTCCAAGACCAGGCGGCCGAGGGAATCGTATTCGCGCTTCGTGGCTGTGCCATTGGCATCGACGACGCGGACGAGCCGACTCCCGACGTCATACGACATCGTCGCGGTGCCGCGGTCGGGGTCGACGACCGTGAGCCGCCGCCCGCTCAGGTCGTAGGTCTGGACCTTTTCGTGCCCTTCGGGGTCGACGTAGCCGCGCAGGTTGCCGAGTTCGTCGTAGGTGATGATGTAGGTCTCGGGCTCGGCGTTTTCGTCGAGGCGGCGTTGGAAGGAGGTCACGCGTCCCAGACCGTCGAGCTTCATGACTCCCGGGGAGTTTTTGGTCGAGCTGGCGGCGTCGGTGTCGTCTTCGTCGAAGATCTCAATCGCCAGGGGGCGATAGCGACGCTCGGTGCGCGACGCCGTCCCCCCGTATTCGCGGGCGTCGGCGTGCACGACATTCAGCTCGTCGCCCATGGCGCTGTAGGTGATGTCGTCGAACAAGACGTCGGCCGTGGGCCCCGCGCAGGCGTTGGCGGCAGTGGTTTCGAAGGCCTGGAATGAGCGCACCACCTTGCCAATGCGATTGAATCTGCCCGCGTCGGTCACCAGGTAGCGGTCGTCACCGACCTTCGTCGCCGTCCGCGTCGGCTGGCCAAGCCCGTCGAGGCAGCCAACGCTCTCCATGTCGGGCGCGGACCCCCGGGCGCTCTTGGTGCGCGTGAAGACCTTGGAAATCGGATTGCCGTAGTCGAGCGTGAACGTCTGGGTCGGCGCGACGAGGGTGTCACCAGGCGCCGCCACGGCGATGAGGCGACCGAACTCGTCGTAGGCCATCAACGTCGACGTGTCGTCGCCGGGGGCACCGACGATGAAGGTGCCGGTGATCCGCACCGGGTTGCCGAAGAGGGGATCGTATTCGGTGACACTCTTCAAATCGTAATTGCCAGCGGCGGCGACGATGGTCTTGGTCGTCGAGATCGGCGAGAGATGGTCTTCGTCGTAGACGGTGCGCACGTGGAATTCGGGAGCATCAATGCGGCCGAGGGCGCCGAGGCTGTCGACGGCATTGCCGTGCTCGTCGAAGCGGGCGCGGGCGACGTCTTCGAAAGGACCGTCGATGACCCGCTGCAGGGCGCCGCGGCTGACGAGACCGTGCGTCGCCAGCGTGCCACTGCCGCTGAGTCCGACGAAGGCCGGGCCGTCGTAGAAATAGCGGGCCGTGCTGACCACGTTGCTGCCAGGGCGGCCGTAGCTGCGCGATTCGCTGACAAGGTTGATGAGCCAGGCGCCGTTGGTTTTCGTCGGCGAGATATAGTCGGATTCCGCGTAGGCTTCGTCGCCGAGGCAATCAGGTCCCGACGGCGCGCCAAATACCGTCGGGGCCCGGTCGATGGTCGGGCAGCCGCCGTCGCCAATCTTGGTCACGCCGAAACTCGAGACCTTCGTTTGGTGCCCGTAGCCGTCGTATTCGAACTCGGCCCGGCTCGTGGCCCACTCCGACGGCGGCGCGCCGCGCTGCTCGACGGTTTCGACCGCCAGCTGGCAGACGAAGCGGATGGGGAAATCGAGCCCACTCGTGGGGATGTCGTCGACGGGGCACAGACCGTAGCTTTGCCTCGCGGCCGTGACCGGCCCGTTTTCGTCGAAGGTCGACTCGCTCAGCAAC
>CAJBHN010000810.1 GCA_903952805.1 uncultured Myxococcales bacterium
GCCGTGTCCTCTGCCGAGCGAGACCTCTCGACCATGGATTCTCGAGCCCGCATCCTGGTCATTCCCACCGACGAAGAGCGCGCGATCGCCGACGACGTCAAACGGCTCCTGTTGACGACGACGACGACGTCATCCTCGACCACGACGTCATCCTCGACGACGGCGGCCCCATGAACGTGCCGACGACACCGACGACACCGACGACACCGACACCACCCACCCCGGGCGCGATGGTCCTCGCCCGGGGCGAACATTGGGCGGTCTTTGCCAAGCCGGCGGGCATGACCGTCGTCGGTGGCCGCGGGGTCCCCCGACCGACGCTGTTGGACATCGCCATCGACGTCCTTGGCGCCGCGCGCCCCGTCCACCGCCTCGACAAACCCACCACCGGCTGTTGCATCGTGGCGTCGACGCTCTTTGGTCAGCAAATCCTGTCTGACGCCTTTCGCCGTCGTATCGTCGACAAACGCTACCTGGCCATCATCGAGGGGAGGCCGACGTGGTCGTCGCTGGTGGTCGACGCTCGCCTCGCCCGCATCGACGAGCCAGACATCCCGCGCGTCGGCGGCAAGAAGGCCCCACTCGCGATCCAGACCATCGACGAGGCTGGCGACAAGGCGCTCACCCGCCTGCGGGTGTTGGCCGTCGGCGACGGCGTGGCGCTGGTCGAAGCCCGCCCCGAGACCGGGCGCATGCACCAGATTCGCTGCCACCTGGCCCACGTGGGTCATCCCATCGTGGGCGACAAATTGTACGGCGCCACGACGTCGTTCATCCCCGAGCAGGAACTGGCCCTGCACGCCTTCGCCGTGTCTTTTCCGCGCCCCGAGGGAGGCCGCGCCGCCGTCACCGCCCCGCTGCCACCGGGCTGGTGGACCTGGGGCGCCCGGCACCACCTGGCGGTGGGCGCCATCGCTGAGGCCATCAAGGCGTTTCTGCCCAAGACGCCGACGACGACGACGACGACGACGACGACGACGACGACGGCGGCGACGACGCCAGCCAGGGCGGCGGCCAAAGGCGCGCCAGCCAAGACGGCGGCGCCGCCCGGGCGCACGACGCCCAAGGGCACCATGCGGCCATCCACCAAGGGTTCGGCCAAGGGGAGGGCCCCGGCCAAGGGGAGCAAGGAGCCTACGCGGCCGACGGGCCAGAAGCCCGGGCAGCCTCAATCGAGGCGCGGGGAAGAAGGCGCTCGATCCGGTCCATCACGTCGAGGCGGTCGACCAGGTCGCTGATGTAGTCGAGGCGGTCGGTGTCGAGGCGCAGCACCTCGCAGGCCGTCCATTTCTCGAGCCAGCGGTCGTAGAGGTCCTGCAGCAGGCGCAGGTACGCCGGTGGGATGGCCTGTTCCATCGGCCGTCCCCGCAGCTTGATCCGCTGCTTCGTCGTCTTGAGGGAGCACTTCAAGTAGATGAGCAGGTCGGGGGGCCGCAGGGCGTTGCAGATGGTTTTGTAGAGCTCTTCGTAGGTCTTCCAGTCGCGATCGCTCATGCGCTTGGAGGCATGCAGCGCCGTCGCGAAAATCTCGGCGTCCTCGTAGATGGTGCGGTCCTGCACGACGATGCCCGCCGTGCGGTCGAGCTCCTGATGGATGCGAAACTTGTGGGCGAGGAAGAAGACCTGGCTGTGAAACGCCCAGGCGTCCATGTTTTGATAAAAATCCGCCAGGTACGGATTGTCGTCGTTGGGTTCGAAGAACGGCGCGACCCCGTAGGTGCTTGTCAAGAACTCGACCAGCGTCGATTTCCCCGCCCCGATGTTGCCAGCGATGGCGATGTAGATCTTCTCACCAGCCACACAGCCTCCGCCTGACATTCATGCGATTTGAAGGTGCCGTCCTTTGAACGGCGACGTCAACACGCCAGTCGACACCAGCGTATCCACATCGGCGACACCTCGCCCCACCAGCGCCGTCACGGCCCCCTGGCGGCGCCAGCGCCGCTGGCGCGTGTCGGAAACTCGCGACGTCCCCGAGGGCCTGCCAACGTCGTTGCATGTCTCGGCCGCCAGCCAGCTCAAAGACCGCATTGTCCCGCCTCGCATCGATCGCGAGCGTGCTGGCGCGCCATGGCTTTGCGCCCACCATCAAGACCATGCCGATCATCCGGACCTTCGCCGGCGACGACGACGACGACGCCCGCCGGGCCCGCCCGGTTGCCGAGCGCTTCACGGCCGTGCTGGAGGAGCTGGGTCCCACGTTCGTCAAGCTCGGCCAAATCCTGTCGACCCGCGCCGACTTGCTGCCACCGACGTTCGTGGCGTCGTTGTCCCGCCTGCAGGATCAGGTGCCGCCCTTCCCGCTGCACGACGTCACCCGCATCCTGGCCGACGCCTGGGGGCATACCCCCGACACC
The DNA here is from genome assembly GCA_903952805.1 of uncultured Myxococcales bacterium. GTDB lineage: Bacteria > Myxococcota > UBA727 > UBA727 > VGSZ01 > VGSZ01. The sequence goes on from CAJBHN010000810.1 coordinate 2,358, forward strand.
GTGCTGGGGCGCTGTTTCCACACCTTCGACCCGGTACCGCTCGCGTCGGCGTCGATGGCCCAGGTGCACACCGCCACCCTGCCCGACGGCCGCGACGTCGTCGTCAAGGTGCAGCGTCCGGGCATCCACGACCAGATCACGCAAGACAGCGAGATTCTCGTCGTCGTCGCCCAACTGCTGGAGCGCGTGGTCGAAGAAGCCCGCGCCTACCACGCCGTCGACCTCGTCAATGAGTTCAAGACCGCCCTGCAGGGCGAGCTCGACTTCCGCCTCGAGGCCAAGAACCTGGCGGCCTTTGCCAAGCGCAACGCCGGTCGCAGCGGCATCCACGTGCCTGCCCTGGTGGCCGAGTTGTCGGGGCGCACCGTCATGGTCATGGAGCGCATCCACGGCTGCCGCATCACCGATTTGGTGACCGAGCCCGCCCGCGCCACCCGGGTCGTGGAACGCCTCGTGGAACTGGCCTTCGAGCACGTCTTCGTCGACGGCCTGTTTCACGGCGACCCGCATCCCGGCAACATCCTCGTCGACGCCGACGACCGCGTCTGCTTCATCGACTTCGGCCTCGTCGGCCAGGTGCCCAGGGACATCCAGGACCGGATGATCATGCTGCTGCTCGCGCTGAGCGTGCGCGACGTCGACACCATCGCCCGCATCGTGGTGCGGCTGGGCGACGTCGAGGGGCGAGTGGCGATCTCCCCGTTCCGGGCCGCCATTTCGGCGCTGATGGACCGCTACTTTGGTTTGCGCATTGACGAGGTGGCCACGGCGGCCCTGTTCTCCGATCTCATCGACCTGTCCATGCGCTTCGGCATCCGCCTGCCGCGGGAATTGGCGATCCTGTCGAAGGCCTCGGTCTCCATCGACGGCATTGTCCGGCTGCTGCATCCCCGATTCGATCCTTCGGCAACCATCGCGGTCAGGGCGGAGGCCCTGCTGCGAGAGAGGCTCGACCCCCGCAACCTGCAGGGAGGCGGGCTGAAGACCGCCCTGCAGCTGGCCCTGATGGTCCAGGAGCTGCCGGTGCAGCTGGGGCAGGCCCTGCTCGACTTGGAACGTGGCCAAATCCAGGTCACCGTGAAGTCCGACGCCCTCCACGAGCTCAACGCCACCCTGCGCGGCATGGGCATGAGCATCTTTGGCGGCATCTTGGCGGGAGCGCTGGTGTTGGCGGGCTTTCTGACCCTCGACACCGCGGGCCTGACGCAGGCCCGGGCCGGCCTGTTGGCTGCCGTCATCTTCGCCTGCGCCGGCGGCCTCTTTGGCGTCGCGTTTGCCTGGTACGCCACCGGCGGCCGCCTGCCCAAGCTGACCCTGGGGCGGCTGTTCGCCAAGCGCCTCAAGCGCCTGCAAGACACCCGCAGCGACGAAGCGTCGCTGTGAGCGTTGGCCTCTCCATCGTCGGCCTCATTGTGCGGGCTCAGCACCCCGGTGGCGGCGCGACCGACATCGGCCCCATCGATGTCGACATCGCCCCCGGCGAACGCGTCGTCGTCGTCGGCCCCTCGGGCTGCGGCAAGAGTCTGCTGCTGGCGGCACTGGCGGGCCTGCGTCCTCGCGCCGTGGTCGGCGGCAGCGCCAGCGTCGCCCGCCCCCTGGGCCTGGTGGGCGCCAGGGACGGCCTCGAGGTCGATCGCACCGTCCTGGAAAACGTCGTCGTCGCCGCCGTCGCTGCCGGCCTCGACCAGCCAGTGGAGCGGGCGAGGGCCATTCTCGGCGAACTCGGGCTTGGCGGCGTCGGTCCCGACGACCGACAACATCGACTGCCAACGTCGTTGTCGGGTGGCCAGCGACGTCGGGTGGCGCTGGCCCGGGCCCTGGTGATCGAACCCCGCACCCTGCTGCTGGACGACCCCACCGCCGGCCTCGACCCAGACACCGCCGCCGAAGCCCTCGACGCCATCGCCCGCCTGACCCCCGGCGCCGCCGTGCTTGTATCCTGTCAGGATACAGACCTTGTGGGCCCCTGGGCGCCGCGGGCCCTGCTGCTGTCGCCCAACGACACCGGCGTGACGGCGCTGCTGACGTCGGTGTCGGCCCTGCCGCCCCCGTGGGCCCTCAGGCCATTTTCAGCGTTCCTGCGCGACGCCAGCCTGGTTGGCCCATGAGCGTGGCCCTGCTGGTCTTTGAGTCGACGGGCGGGCTGCTGCTGCGCCTGGGGCAGACTTTGTCGTCGGTGGCTCGGGGCCGCTGCGACCGCCGCGAGACCATCCGCCTGACCGACCAGGGCCTCAGAGACGTCGCCGTCACCGCCGCCTGTGGCGCCGTCGTCATCGGCGGCATCGTCGGCCTGCAGGGCTTGGGCTACCTGACGCGCTACGCCGCCACCGAGGTCTTTGGCTGGGCCGCGGCCCTGTCGGCGTTTCGCGACGTCGGCCCCCAATTGCTGGCCTTCGCGGTCGCGGCCCGCCTGGGCACCCGCAACACCGCCGAGACCGCGACGCTGGCTGCACGGGAGCGCCTCGACGCCATCTGCGCCCTCGGCGCCGATCCCACCCACCTGGTGGTGGCCCCGCGCACCGTCGCCATCGTGTTGGTCTCGCTGCTGCTGTTTCCGCCCTGCGCGATGGCGATGCTGCTGACCGCCTTCGTCTTTGCCCTCATCCTCGGGGACCAGGCCATCGCCATCAGCTGGTGGTCCGTCGTCGAATACGTCGAGCCGTCGCTGCTGTTGGAGGGTCTGAGCCGCATGGCGTGCTTCGGGCTGGCCATTGGCTTGGGGACCACCCACGCCGGCCTGGCGCTGTGGCAGTCCGAACGACGCTCGGCGCGAGATATCGGCGACGCCGTCTACGCCGGCAGCGTCGCGTCGGTCTCGGCGATCGTCATCGTCAACCTGGCCCTGTCGCTGCTCGGGGGGACCGGCTGATGCCGATGTCGATGCCCGGGCCCGAGGCCTGGATCCGCCTGCTGCTGCGACGCCTCGACGAGGTGGTGTGGGGCTCGTTGCTCCTCGTCACCGTCAGCGTTGGTGCCGTCGGCGCCGCCATGGCCGACCAGGCGGGTCGACAAGCGATGCGCCTGCTGGGCGACCAGGGCTTCATCGGCCTGGAGTATCCAGTGCTTGGCGTGCAGGAGTTCTGTCCGTTGATGGTCGCGCTGGTGTTGGCGCTGCGGGTGGGTGCGGGTTTCACCGCCGAGCTGGCGTCGTTGCGGGCCGACGACACCTTCGACGCCCTGACGGTGATGGGCCTGAAGCCATGGCGCACCCGCATCGCGCCGATGTTGGTGGCGCTGCCCCTGGGGGCCATCGTGCTGACGGTGACGTCGATGTTGACCTGGGAGCTGGCCGGCGTGCTGGTGATGCTGGGTCGTTCAGGCATCAACCCGTTCACGTTCGTGCACCTCGAGGTTTTGTCGCCGTCGTTGTTGCTGCTGCTGTGCGCCAAGAGCGCCGCCTTCGGCGCCAGCGTCGCCGTCGGCGCCGTCTTCGCCGCCATGCGCAGTCCCCTGCCGGGCGACGTCGGCACCACCGTCACCAGAGGCGTCGTACTCGGCACATTGTGCGCCCTGTCCATCAATCTGGCCTTCGATGTCGGCTGGTACCTCGCATGAACATCAAGCCGGGCACGGCGCTGACGGTCACCAAGCTCGACGTCGTCATGGGCGGCACACCGATCGTGCACGGCGTGTCGCTCACGCTGGAGGCCGGCAGCGTCACCGCCGTGGTGGGCCGCTCGGGTGCTGGCAAGAGCGTGCTGTGGAAGGCTGTGGCCGGCTTGATCCCGCGCAGCGGCGGTGACGTCGTCGTCGGCGTGCCACCACTGGTCTTTGTGCATCAGGACCCGGCTCTGCTCGACGACCGCAGCGTCGCCGACAACCTGCTGTTCTTCGCCCTCGCCCGTCGCGACCCGGTCCACGAGAGCGTCCGAGACGTCGAAGCCCGCGCCATCGACGTCGCCAGCGCTCTGGGCATTGGCCATCTGTGGTCGGTGTCGGCGGCGGCCTTGAGTCCCGCGCTGTGTCGGCGGGTCGCCCTGGCCCGCGCGCTGATGCTGCGCCCTGGCGTCCTCGTCGTCGACGAACCCACCACCGGCCTCGACGTCGTCGCCGCCGCCGAGGTCACCGAGGCCCTCGTGCAGCAGGCCGCGCACACGACCGGCGCGCTCGTCGTCATCACCCACCATCCCCGCACCCTCGCGGCCCTGCAGGCCATCCCGGGCTGCCGAACCCTGCTGGTCCACGACGGTGGCCTGAGCGAAACCCGGAGGGCCGCGTGAGCGCCACACCCACACCCACACCCACACCCACACCCACACCCACACCCACACCCACACCCACACCTCTGCTGCTGGCCCCCCTCGCCCGCGAACAGCGCGACCGAATTCGCGCCGTCCGGGTCGGCGCTGTCGCCGTCGTCGCCGTCGTCATCTTGGTGGGCGCTCTGCTCGTCACCGGCCCGCTGCGCGTGCTGTCGGGGCCCCGCATCGACGTCGACTTCGCCTTCTGCGGCCCCATCAAGCCTGGCGCCTCGGTCCGGCTGGCGGGCGTGGTCGTCGGCGTCGTCGATGACGTCGTGTTGTTGGCGGGGCGGGACCCGGCCGCGGGCCCCCGCGCGATGGTGCGGGTGCGAGCCCGGGTCCAAGACCGCGTCAGCCACCTGCTCACTGCCGACACCCGCTTCTTCGTCACCACCCTCGGCGTGCTGGGCGAGCACTACCTCGACATCGCGCCGACCGAGACGCCTGGCACGGTCCAGACCCCGCTGGCCGACGGCGCCCGCGTCGACGGCGTCACGCTGGCCCGGGCCGACCTGCTGTTGCCCCGCGCCAGTGCCCTGCTTGAACGGGCCGACGCCCTGCTGCCGACGTCACCCGAGCTCGCGCGGCTGATGTCGGCGACGACGTCGTTGGTGACGACGCTGTCGGCCATCCTCGACACCGGCGACAGCCGCACCGCCATCGACGACGACGTCAAAGACGTGCGCGGCTTGCTGGCCGACGTACGAACCCTGGTGCGCAGCGCCAACACCGGCATCGGCAACGGCGGCCCCCTGCGCGAGACGCTGGCGGCGCTCCCCCCCGTGCTGCGCTCGACCCACCAACTGGAGGACACCCTGCTGAAGGCCGACGTCGCCACGACGCTGCAGACCTTCCACGCCCTCGCCAGGCGCACCGACACCCTGCTGCGGGAACTCGACGCGGGCCCCGTCGGCGACGTCGAGGCGCAGAAGAAGCTGTTTGCCGAGCTGTCGACGACGCTGCGGTCGCTGGACACGGCAGCGCGCCAGGCCGAGAGGGTCCTTGGGACCATCGACAGCAAGACGGGGGCGGGCAAACTGTTGGTCGACGACGCCTTCGCCAACGACGTCAAGGCGGTGGTCAAGACCGTGCGCGAAGACCCGCTGAAACTCTTGTTTCGCTGACTCCGCTCACCACGAGGGCACAGCGATCAAGCGAGCAGCCCCTGTAGACGACCGGCCTTGACGATGACCTCGAGGTCGGAGCACCCGCCGATGGACTGCTCGCCAAAGAAGATTTGCGGCACCGTGGTCTGGCCAGATTGCTCGACGAGCCAACGTCGTCGTTCCCTATCACCGGCGACGTCGATTTCCTCGAAGGCAACGTTGTGTTTCTTCAGGATATCCTTGGCCCGGACGCAGTAGGGGCACGAAGGAATGACGTACATCTTCACGTGACGCATGGACAACCTCGTCAATCGAATGCTTGTTGAATGGTATCGTTTCGAACGGCCCGCGAAAGCTGGCAGGTCCCAACGACTCCTGGAGTCGGATGACCTTTCGTCGCAGCCTGCTATGACGTCGACACCATGTCCCGAGCCATCTCCCGCCTGCGCCTGGTCCTCCCCGAGGGGCACTCCCCGCTGATGGAGCGCAGCAGCAGTGAGCGCGGCAGCGTGGTGCCCGAAGCCGTCGAACTGGTGGCCCGTGGTTTCGCCGACGCCCTCGCCAGTCACGGTGTGGTCGTGAGCCAACAAACCCACCGCGGCCCCAGCGACGGTGCCCCCCGTGCCGACGTTGCCCTGTGGTTCCCCGCCACCGACGGCCTGACCATCACCCCCGACGTGCGCCTGGCCCCGGCCAGGGTCCACGCGGCCGTCGTCACGGACCCGTCGTCGTCGCCGCGGGACCTCGCCCGCTACGACGCCCTCTTCGTCCTCGTCGCGGGCCACGTGGGCCCCGTCCGGGACGCAGCCCACAAATCTGGCCGCAAGGTCTTGGTGAAGCACGTCCGGCTATGCGGGATCACCCCGTCGCGCGACGCCGAGAAGGCCGAGCGCGGCGTCACCGGCAACGTCGTCGTCGTCGATATGCGCCGCGGGGCCTGGACCGGGGCCGATGCCGAACGCACGGTGCTGCAACTCGCGCTGCGCAACGACAACGCCACCATGGTGCTGGTCACCGACGACGACGACAGCCAACGACGTCGCCTGCAGCACCTGTGCGAGCGCCACGGGGTGTCTGCCTGGCTGGCGACCGGCCCCGACGCGATGGCCGCCGCCATCGTCGCTGCCGACCTCGTCATTGGCTCGCTGCGCTGGGACGAACTGCTGTTGGCGGCCACGGCCCGCTGCGCGGTCATCACCGTGCCCCATGCTGACAGCCGGACGGCCCCACCTGGAGCCCTGGCGGCCGCCCTGCGCGATGGTGGCGTCGTGGACGAGCTGCCAGGAACCCTGCAACTCGCCGCCTCTCTCGACCGCCGGCTCAAAGACGATGGAGGCCTGCAGGCCCGCGGCCTCGCCCTCCATGAGGCCCTCATCCAGTCCGCTCGGGCCATGCTCGAGGCTCTTGTCGAGGTGACGCCACTCCCTGGCACCCTTCAAAGCGCCACCCAATGGGAGGCGGTGGGACCACTGGCGGCCACGATGCCGCCCATGATGGTCAACGCCGTCGACCCCACGACGACGAGACTCGCCACCGCCCAGCGCATCGAGGACGAGCTCGCGGTCCTCAAGGCCCGCCTGGCTGCCGAGCGAGCCAAGCCATGATCGACCTGCATGGCCACATCGTTTGGGGCGTCGACGACGGCCCCCTCGACCGCGACGAAAGCCTCGCCCTCGCCCACGCCTGCATGAAGGCCGGCGTGACGACGTTCGCCTGCACGTCGCATATCCGGCCCGACAAGGGTTGGATCAACGACGCGGCCCGCGTGCCCCACAACATGGAGCGGGCACGCAACGTCGCCGACATCGCCGGCCTCAAGGTGGTCCAGGGCGCCGAGCATTACGTCGACGACGCCGTCTTTGGCGACGACGCCTTCCACGACCGCCTGGTCCCCTACGGTGAGTCCCGCTGGGTCCTCGTCGAGACTCCCTATCTCGGCCCACCTCCCGATCTGTTTGGCCTGCTGGCGCGCATTCGTCGTCGTGGCTTCAAGGTGTTGCTGGCCCACGTCGAGCGCTTCCCTTATTTGTGCGACCACGACGACGTCATCGACCGCCTGATCGACGCCGGCCACCTCGTGCAGTGCAACCTCGGCTCACTCGCGGGGGCCTACAACGCCCGCCAGCAGAAGGCCGCCGAGCGACTCCTCAAACGGGGTGTCGTCGCCGTCCTCGCCGGTGATTGCCATCGCGAAAAAGACGTCGCTGACAACATTGTCGCCGGCCGCGCCGCCGCCAGAAAACTCATCTCTGCCGCCACCCTGGAGCGGCTGACCGTCAGCGCCCCCCAGGCCATTCTCGACGACGCCTCCCCCCACAAGGTCTTTCCGTGAGCAGCCCGGTCAGCCCCGCCACCCCTGCCAACCATTCAAGACGGCGCCGGCGCCAACTGGCGGTCAGCGTCGTCGTCGGCGGTGTATGCCTGTGGTTTGCTTTTCACGGCGTCAAAGACGGCGCCGCAGGACAACACGTCTCCCTTGAGACCCTGGCCGACGTCCTGCGAAGGGTCCCCGCCTCGGCGTATCTGGGGTATCTGCTGCTCTTCGGCGTCCAGGTGCTGCTGCGTGTGGAACGATGGCGCCTGCAGGTCCGGGGGCTGACGGGCAAGACCCCATCTTGGGGCGATGCCATGACCATCAACGCCCTCGCCTACGCCGCGGTATTTTTTCTGCCCTTCCGCCTGGGGGAGTTTGTTCGCCCCAATCTGTGCGCGAGTCGCGGCATCATGTCGGCGTCGGCGGGCCTGGCGGCCACAGCCCTGGAACGCATCATTGACGGCCTGGTCGCGACGGCGATGTTTGGAGCGCTGCTGCTGCTGGCCCCCTTTGAGTGGCCTCCCTGGGTGCGAGCGGGAGGGGTCAGTGCCCTGCTGTTCTTTGGCAGCGCCATCATCGCCCTCCTGGTAGCCATGAAGGCCCGGGCCTTCGCGCTGCGCGTCGTGCACCGGCTGTTGGGCGTCGTGAGCGCTGGCCTGGCCATCCGCATCGGCGCCCTGGTGGGCGGCTTCTTGGACGGCCTGCGCTGCTTTCGTGGGCCTGGTGACGTCATGACCTATCTGGCGCTCTCCACCGCATTTTGGGTGGTCAACGGCATCAGCACCGCCGTCATGGTCATCGGCGTCGACCCCGGGGCCACCTGGATCGCCGGCTTTGTGTGCCTGTGCTTCCTGGTCATCGGCGTCATGGTCCCTGCCCCGCCCGGCAACGTCGGCAACTTCCACGCCTTTGCCAAACTTGGACTCACCGTCTCGGGCGTGGCCACCCTGCCGGCCATCGCCGCCGCTGTCCTGCTGCACGCCTTGTCCAGCATCACCGTCGCCGCCCTCGCCGCAGCCTTCGCCGCCCTTGGCACGGTGCGATGGCAGGAAGCCCGCCACGCTCTTGACCCTGCCGACGCCTCCATGCCGCCGGCACGGGGGCCGACGGCAACGCCACCGTGAACGTCAGCTGATGGTCTTTTCTGTCAACCCGTTCGCATCGCAACTGTACAGCACCTTGCGTTCATCCACCTTGGTCATCAGGTGCACGGGCCGACTCCAGATGGCTTGCACATTGCGCAGCGTTTCGTGCGTGTACTGCGCGTCGAGGTCGACGCCCTCGTGGGTGTGCTGCAGCAACAACTCCGCGCGGTTTTCGAAATTCGCGTCGAGGACAGCAATGAGAGGCTGACCAAAGTTGGTCAGTTGCTGCAGCAGCTTCTTTTTGACCGTCTCAAACTCCCGCGTATCGATCAAAAAACTGCGTTTCTTGCGATCGTACTCGTAGGCAAAGAAGCCCTGCTCCCGACAGAAATCCACCGTAAAAAACTCGTCGAGGAAGGTGACATCCGAATAGATCTGGCGCACCTGAAAGATCTTCTCGCGACCCAATCCCGATTGTTTGTCCCACAAGCGGCGCTCGGCCATGTCATCGCATTCGTTCCACTCCTTGCCATATCGGCCGCGATTCCAGCGGTCCTCGATATCGCGATAGAGGGCAAGCCCCAGCGCATAGGGATTGAGCTGCTGTCGCGACGTCGACATCACCCCGGCATTCTTGTCGGCGAAGTCGATGACCTCAGAACTGTCCATGACCTTTTCGGTCATCAGTTTGCAGTGCCAATACGACGCCCATCCCTCGTTCATGATTTTCGTCATGCCCTGGGGCGCGAAGTAATAGGCCTCTTCACGCATCATATCCATGACATCAACCTGCCAGCGTTCGAGTGGCGCGTGCTCCATCAGGAAGCGCATGACGTCACGCTCAGGCTCACCGGGGAACTTCTTTTGGCGGTTGGCTTCCTCTTCGAGTTTCTTTTTCTGGGAGGCAACGAAGGAGTCTGGATTGATGTACCGCTCCATGTACTCCTTCGTGTTGGGAAGGAGACCCAATTCACGCTTGCGGTCGAGGGGCTCGGAGGTCTCGCCGCTCGCGATCTCCTTGCGCTTGCGCGTGATGTACGGAGAATCGACATCAATAAGATTGTCGATCGACAGGCAACGATCGACGAACGCCTCGACGACGTCCACACCAAACCAATCGATGTACCGGCGAATGCGAGTGGCATGGTTTGCCATCTCATCGATCATTTTTCGATTGGTGTGTTGAAAGGTGAAGTTGTTCTTGAAGAAATCATTGTGACCGCAGACGTGGCACATGACCAACTTCTGATCGACCGGTGCGTTGCTTTCGAGCAGGTATGCGTAACAGGGGTCATTATTGATGACCATTTCGTAGATCTTGTGCAGGCCATACTCGTATGACTTGCTCATACGTTCGTATTCCATGCCCCACTTCCAGTGGGGATACCGCACGGGGAACCCCATATACGACGCCACCATATTGATCTCGTCGTAGTCGAGCATCTCGTAGAAGGTGTCGAACATATCGAGCCCCATCCCCTTGGCGGTGGCCTCGATGCGTTGCTGCATTTCAAGATACTGAGGCGAAAGCTTCTTCGGCATGGGTGCTCATTGTCAAAGAGTGTTCAGCAAGGGTCGGGGTTGGCGGATCGTCGTGTCGACAGGCAAGGCCGGCTCTGACGTGCCCATTCTTGGGATCAAAGACCGCGACCCAGGAAATCCTTGATGGAGGCATAGATGCCGTCCTTGTCCTTGATTTCAGACAGGGTGACCTTGTCATTTTTTCCAAATTGCTCGGCAAGGTCCTTGATGAACTGACCTGAGCCGTAGGGTGACTCCACCTGGCCATACGCGAACTGATTCGACACCGGCAGCAAGCGGTCTCGCATCAACCCCAGACACGTGCGCGTGTCGTCGACGGACCAATTGTCGCCATCAGAGAAATGAAAGGGGTAAATGTTCCAGTTGGCGACCGGGTAATCCTTGTCAATGATGTCGGCACACAGGCGATAGGCTGAGCTGATCATCGTGCCGCCGGACTCGCGGGTATGGAAAAAGGTATCCTTGTCCACTTCCCTGGCCGCAGCGTCATGGATGATGTACCGACTCTGCAAGCCGTCGTAGTTGCGGCGCAGCCAGGCATCCAGCCAAAAGCTGGTGATGCGAACGATTTCCTTCTGCTCGTCACCCATCGAACCAGACACGTCCATCATGTAGATGATGACGGCATTGGCCTGTGGCTTTTGATCGATACGCCAGGTTCGATAGCGACGGTCCTCGCGAATCGGCACGATCACGGGATTTTTCGGATCGTAGCTGCCGACAGCAATCTGTCGGCGCAGCGCCTGCTTGTAGGTCCGTTTGAAATGCTTCAGGGACTCGGGTCCGACCGTATTGATACCGGTGTATTTGATGCGCTCAGTGACCAACTCACTGCCCTTGGGCAGGATGCGGGGGAGTTTCAGCTCCTCGCCCAGCAAATCCGCCAACTCGTCGAGGGTGAGTTCGACGTCGAGGCCATGCTCCCCCGCGTCCTGCCCGGCCTTGCCGGTGCCTTCACCCTCCTGGGGCTCGCCATCAACCGGATCCCCCGGCTTGCCTTCGCCCTGGCCGACGCCACCCTGCGATTTGCCGCCGAAGCGGAAATGCGGCAACTCGATCCGCGGCACCGGAATGGTGATGGTATCTTTGCCCTGCTTCCCGATGAGTTCACCCTTTTTGATGTAGCTCTTCAGGTTTTGCTTGATCTTGCCCCGGACAATATCTTTGAAACGGGCATGGTCATTTTGGATTCGCAGACTCATCTCAACTCCCGGGGCGAAGGCTTCAGACTCCAGCAGTATAACGATGTCGGTCGCATCAGGTCGGCGCCGGCTCTTCTGTCAGTGTCCCCCGTCGGAGGACTTCGTCGACCTTGCTCGACAGCGCGGTCGCGAAACGCCACAGCAACTTGACCCCGAGGGAGGGGTCCCGGCGGCACAGGTCCTCCAGATGCGCTCGCTCGAAAGTCAGGACCAGCGAAGGCGTCATGGCGGTGGCCTCCAGCACGGCGGGATGACCATCAAAGCATTCGACCTCACCGAAATGGGCCCCGGGCGGTACCTCCAACACCTCGGCTCCGTGCAGGGTCAGCATGACGCGCCCTCGCACCAACACAAAAAAGCGCCGCGACACCTGACCTGCCTCGACGATGATGTCGCCAGGCCGCAACTCCAGCATGCCCGCAAGGCTCACCACCGCCTGCAGGTCCGTGTGGCCAAGGCCGGCCAGCATGGGCAATTCCCGCACCACCCGGTTTTTGTCGTCGATGACAGCTTCATGGGGCGCTGACACCTCGACGTTTGATTGAACGCGGGCGAGAATCACTGTGGCATTGTCGTCGCCGCCAGCAGCATTGGCAGCGTCGATGATGGCGTGGGCGACGCCGTCGAGGCTCGCGTCGGCGCGGGACAATCCCTGCAAGACAAAGTCTTCAGGGACGGCCTTTGACACCCCGTCGGAGCAGATACAGAAAATGTCACCGCGGTAGACGTCCAAGACGCTGACGTCCGCCACGACGTTGGCCTGAGGGCCCACGGCGCGGGTCAGCACGTTGGCCATCGGGTGTTTCAGCGCTTCGGTTTCGCTGAGCGCTCCACGCTGGACCATTTCGTTGACGAAACTGTGGTCGACCGTCAAGGGATACAACGTATCATTGCGCTTGAGATACATGCGGCTGTCGCCGACGTGGCCGACCACCGCCAAACGGTCCAGCACAATCAAGACGGTCAGCGTCGTCCCCATGCCGGCCTTGCCGCGCTGGTCATCTACGGCAGCCTGATAGACGTGCTGGCAGGCGTCTTGGATGGCTGCTTCCATCAGACGCGCCAAACGCTGCCGAAAGCCGGGATTATGGGCGTCGCCCTGGCGCAACTCAGCCACGCGTGGACGAAAAAACGATGCGACCCGCTGGATGGCGAGCGTGCTGGCGACCTCGCCAGCAGCAGCACCGCCCATGCCGTCGGCCACGGCGTAAATGCCGTGGACATCGTCGGCCAGGCAGCTGTCCTCGTTATGATCTCGTTTCAGACCGACATCGGTCACGGCCGAACTGTCAATGTGCATGTCGACTTCCGAGGTGGTCGAGCGGTCGCCCGGGAAAAGGAGGGCCTGGAGGCCGGCCCTCCGTCGACGATGAAAACGCTACTTGGTGCCTTTGGTGTCGCCGCGAGCAAAGATGCTGGCGACGAAGTTGAGCACGTCGGTGGCGGACTCCTCGTTGTAACCGTAGTTCTTGATGAGGCGCTGCTTGACGATATCGATTTTCTCTTGCGTCTCCCGGTCGACAACATTGGAGACCATGGTGGTCAGCTTGATGGTGTCTTTCTGGTCCTCAAAAAGCTTGAGTTCCAGGGCGCGGTGCAGCCGCTCATTGGTGCGGTAGTCGAATTTCTTGCCGTCAACAGCCAAGGCGCCGATGA
>CAJBHN010000811.1 GCA_903952805.1 uncultured Myxococcales bacterium
AACTGGGCCGATCCAGACAGCGACGACGACACGATCGCCGATGGCGATGAGCCCAACGACGCCAACGGTGACGGCGTGCCCGACTGGGTGTCATCCGACGACTTTGACGGCGACGGGATTGCAGACGGCGACGACCCGGACGACGACAACGATGGCATCGTCGATGGCAACGAACCGGGTGAAAGCGACGACGATGGCTTTCCCGACCGCATCGACATTGACAGCGATGACGACGGCATCATCGACAGCGTCGAGGGCGAGGTCGACACCGACGGCGACACCGTCCCTGATTGCCGCGACACCGACACCGACGGCGACAGCATCCCCGATGTGATCGAGGGTCATGCGGGCGTTGGACCCGGTGGCCAGGACGACAACGGTAACGGCCTCAACGACGCCTGGGACCCCGCTGTCGGTGGAACGGCGGCGCCGCTGCCGAACCACGACGATGACGCGATTCCCGACTGGCGCGATGTCGATGACGAAAACGATGGCGTTCCCACCGCCGGCGAGGATGTCGATGGAGATGGGGACCCGACCAACGACGACACCGACACCGACGGCATCGGCAACTGGCTCGATGCCGACGACGATGCCGACGGCGTCCCGACGTCTGTCGAAGTGTCGTCGTGGAACGGACCCGATGACGTCGACGGCGACGGTCGCGACAACTGGGTGGATGCCGATGCTGACGCCGACGGGATCCCCGATGGCGTCGAGGGTGTCGACGACCTCGACGGCGACGCCGTACCCAATTTCGTCGATCCCGATAGCGATGGCGATGGCATCCCCGATCGTGCCGAAGGCTTGGCTGACTTCGACGGCGACGGCACGCCCAACTGGCTTGACGGTGTGAACAACTCGGGCATCGACGTTGAGATTGCCGTACAGACTCCCGAAGTCTTCTTCGTCGGTCGCTCCGACGTGTATGGTATCGACGTGCGCAACATTGGTCGCAATCGGACCATTTCCCCGGTCACTGTCGTCGACACGCTGCCCCAGGGACAGACGCTGGCTGGCTCTGACGGTGACGGCTGGTTGTGCGGCACCGAAGGACAAAAGGTCACCTGCGTGCAGGAAAGCATTTTGGAATCCGGCGCGGCCTTGCCGACCCTGACGTTGACCGTGGCCACCGATGCCCTGGCCATTCCCGAGCTGACCCATGCGGCGGTGGCCGACACCGATCTCGACGACGACACCACCAATAACGCCAGCCCCGGCGTGGTCATTCCCGTCCTCTTTCCTGCCGAACTCGATCGTGATGGAGACACAGTGCCTGATGCCCAAGACAACTGCGTTGACGTGCCCAACACCGACCAGCGTGACCGCAACAGCAATGGCGTCGGCGACGCCTGCGACATCTTTGAGGTTGCCGGCGGCGGCGGCGTGAACTGTGCCAGCGGTGGCACGCCGGGGCCTCTGGCTCTGCTTGGGATGGCCATGGCCATTCCGTTGTTTGGCTTTCGTCGTCGCCGCCATCCAGGTCGGGTTCTGATGCTGGCGGCGGCGGTGCTGGCGGTGACGGCAGTGACATGGGGGACGTCGGCGCGAGCCCAGCTGCAAGAGACCGGCTCATTTCCGTCGGAGCATTTTGCACCAGCGATGGACAGAGACGGCATCAATGACGTCGAATGGGGTGCCACCGGGGAACACCTGACCTACGATGTTTCGCTCTGGGGCGGGTATTCGCTCAATCCGCTGGTGCTGTATCAGCGCGTCGACGGTGTCCTGCAGAATGCTGGGTCGCTGGTCGAGCACCAGGTCAATACCCACCTCACCGGCGCCATCTCCCTGTTTGACTGGCTGGAACTCGGCGCCGATGTGCCGGTTACGCTGTTTCAGTCCCGCAATGACGACGCCATCTCGCCAGCGCTCCAGACCCGGCCGTTGGCACCCACCGGTCTCGGTGACCTTCGCTTGATGCCGAAGCTGCGCATCTTGAAGAGTGATGAGCGGTCACCCATCGACCTGGCCTTCATCCCGGGGCTGACCTTGCCGACCAGCATCCCCACCGGGAGCTATTTCGGCGATGCCACACCAACCTTCGCACCCCAGGTCGCGGTCTCGCGGGCGATGGGTGGTCTTCGACTCGCCGGCAACGTCGGCTACCGCCTGCGAGGTGAGAGCGAGTTTGTGAACCTCATCGTTGGCCAGGAACTCTTCTACCGGGCAGGCGTCGCGTATCGCCTCCATGATGGCTGGAACGTGCCGCTGCAGTTGGCGGCCAGCCTGCGTGGTTCGACATATGTGCTCGATCCCTTTTCGCAGATCAACACGAACCCACTGGAGGTCCTCGCCGGAGCCACCGTCGACGTGGGCGACGACTGGCAGCTCTTTGCTGACGTCGGCACGGGCATCGTCGCCGGTTTCGGTGTGCCGCAGTTTCGTGCGCTGGCCGGTGTCCGTCTGTCTCCCCGTCAGCTCGACCGCGACCATGACGGCATCACGGACCGCGTCGATGCCTGTCCCGATGTGGCTGAAGACAAAGACAGCTTTGAAGACGTGGACGGATGCCCGGATCCCGATAACGATCGCGACGGCATTGTCGACACCGCCGATCAATGCCCCCTCGATCCCGAGGACGTTGACTCCTTCGAAGACCAAAATGGCTGTCCTGATCCAGACAACGATCGCGACGGCATCCTCGACGTCAAGGATGACTGTCCGCTGCAACCAGAGGACTTCGACAGCTTTGAAGACAACAACGGCTGCCCCGACCCCGAC